>JACDGE010000008.1 GCA_013815465.1 Alphaproteobacteria bacterium
TGCCTCTAAAGCCACTTGCGCCTTAAATCCTGAGCTATGTTTTCTTCGTGTCATTTCTTTCTCCTTCTCTATATATGGAGAAAAAAGTCTCACTTAGCTACTGGTCTAGTTTATGGGGGGCATTATACCTCACGAAGGCGGGGACCTAGATGACAGCTGAGAGCATGAAAGCCCAATGATAAAGACCGTTTGAGTTACACAATTTTTTGATTATAAATACAAAAACCCAAAACCGTGTCATCCCGGCCTTGAGCCGGGATCTCATTTTTGTGGATGGAGTCCAAGGCCCTCATATGAACAGTATCCATACGACGGGTTGGACCATACAAGATTAACCCAGAAAGAGGATTACTTTTTATCCTTTTTATCCTTTTTATCTTTCTCCTCCTTTTTATCCTTATCAGAAGAATCCTTACTCATAGCAATATTCTTTTCATTATCCTTCAATAATTTTTTTATTTTTTTCTCATTAGAGTGTCCTTTAGAGAGTATTTTATAAGTCTCTGAACATTCTAGGGCCTGCCTTTGACTATGAATATCTATACCGGCAAAAGCGATGATATCCCTTCCAACAAGTTTTCTTAACTTTTTTGGCATTTTATGAATTTGAAGGTGCAAAGCTTTCTTAAGAGCATCTGAGTCTAAGTCCCATTCTTCAGTTAGGTGTGTTTCTTTGATAAATCGATAGGCTTCATCGAAATTTCCATCTAATATATCAAAAGCAACTTTGAGCTCATAAAAGTAGTACACATCAAGATCACTTATTCTATTTATTGCTGGCTCATTTCCGTTTGCGGGCAATGAAAAGGTAGTATTCATAACAGGTTGATTAATCCTCCCAAACTCTGTCCAAACCAAGTTTAGATACTCCGCTGCTTGAGGTAATTTTTCTATATCCCCTGCTTCGAGAATCACACTTGCCATCGCTATTAGAATTTCAAAACGGAAGGGAGAATCCCCTACTCTGTCAAGAGCATCTTGTAAAATTTCCATGGTTTTTGCATATTGGCCGACTTCAAGATAGCTAAGAGCAGAACTCACAAGAAGAGGTAAATCTCTTTTGTTAGTAGACTGATAACCTTCCTCTATAGCTAGAAGATAATTAGGCTCAATAATAAATTGAGATTTTTTGAATCCTTCCAAAATCCCCAATTCTTGATAAAATCGGTGTTCCCTACCAGACTTTAATTCAGGAGCAATAGAAAACACATAATTTCCAAAAGATCTTAGGCATTGAGTATTTAAACTTTGTGAAGTTTCCGGAAAGCTCATGAGACTCATCAATATCTTAAGTTCTGTTCCGAGTGCTGCTTCTTTGTTAAGGGTATAGCCTGTCCAAAGAGAAGAATAAGATGGATTCTCTCTCATGTGACGTTGTAGATAGTTATCAATATCTGCATACTAGGGCAGAAGAATTGATTTCGCAAATTCATCTAACTGCACTTCAGACATTTTGTCTCCGCTCAGCGCCAAAAGCTTCAAGGTGATCAAATGCTGTTTGAGATTCTCATGATTTGCAGGATCCTTAATAAGGTCCGTAAATTCATCGAATTTAAAGACGGTTTTATTTGAAAATTCTATTAAATTATTTGATAGCCCCACAGAATTTTTTATAATATGAGAAGCGAGCCCCACAACTTTAAAGTCAAGGGGATTCAACTGCGTGTATACCTCACATAAAGACGTGTGAAGATGAGGAGAACTGTGAATGAAGGCTACAAATTTTTGTATGTTCTTGGGGATCGTATGCACCACTTGAGAATCAGCTGGGAAATAAGCAAGTTGATAAGGGAACTCAGGTCCTAATATTTTATGCGCAAAGACTAATGTGCTGGGATGGCGGATATAATCCTTTAAAATTTCTATTTTGTAATGAGGGTCACGAAGTGCCTTTTCTAAATTTTCTATAGAACTCAAAATTAAGCTGTTCCATGTTTTTGAGACCAGACGAGTACTCATGAGCGTATCAAAATCTATTCCTCTCTGCATCAGCATTAACTTAAGAATATTTTCATCCTCTCTCAAAAGGTTATATCCTAAAGAAAGATCAATAATTTCGACTCCCTCTGGTTCCTTATTTTTAATTTTAATTTTCTTTTTAGAGGATTTAAGAGACCGGGTCTTTTCGTCTTCTGGTAAGCGCGATATGCTACCATTACTATTTCCGGCTTGGGATGGATTAAGCGTGGATAGTATTCCCAAAACAACAACTACACTTACTGAAGACTTTAACAAATTTTTCAACATCATTTTTTTATTCTTACAAAGGTTAACAACGTAAACATTTAGTGTGTTAAAAATGATATTGTCAATTTACTTATTTTTTGTTTAAAAACAAGTGGATAGTTTTATTGCCTAGCCTAAATGATAAGGGGTGAGGAATTTTATCTACATATTATAAATTTCTTCCAAATCAGCGGGGATTATTTATATCCAAAATTCGCAAATTAAAAGACTATATAACCTTTACCATGCCCCCCTTCGACCCCAATGCTACGCACCTACGCTCAGGGCGAACGGCGTGTTATTATCATAGCTTGCTTTTTAGTATATTCGTGCGTTCTTAGGGAAGGGTTGAAGCGCCAAAGGATAAAAGGGGTTTTTTTAGCAGTTCGCTTCCCATTGATCTCACATGCCTCGTCGTTAAACCTTTCTACACCTCAGCTCTTGCCATTTTCTATCTGAGACACTTTCTTTTCAAGTTTATCAATGCGCTCTTCCAGCTCTAAAACTTTCTCCATGACTTCATTCCCCGTAGACTCAGAAAAAAAGGGATGGGAGGGCACTATTTTCTCTGCAGATGGAGGAGTAGGAAGATCTGACGGAATATTGATAATTGTTGTTTTATCAGCCTTAGCACCTTTCGGGGCGTCTTCAGCCCTTCCGTTTTCGAGGCACACCAGCAGAGCGGTAAAGAGAAATAGGATGTTTTTCATCTTTATATCTCTCTTTAGGATGGGGAGTTAAGAGAAGGCGCAATCCAGCCAATGTTCCCATCAGGTCGACGGTAGACCACGTTCAACTGATTGCGAACCTCGTTATTAAAGAGAATTGCTTGTGCGTCCGAAAGATCAAGGTGCATTACAGCATCACTAAGGGTCAAAGTCGGAATATTTGTTTTCATTTCTGCAATCACAAGCGGATTGTCTGCTTCAACTTCTTGCTCTTCGTGGGCATTAATCACATACCGAGAGCCTGATACTCTTTCATGCTTGATATCGCGCTTTTTATAATGGTCAATGAGCCTCTTTTTGTGGCGCCTCAGGCGTTTTTCAAAAGTTTCAATCGCTTGGTCAAGACTCAAATAGGCATCCAGGGTTTCTTCATGAGCACGCACATATATGTCCCGAGCCAGGTGCATCTCAATGTCACAGTTTATGATGTGCTTATCTTTTGAAAACGTCACGGAACATTCGACAGGGGTTAAGGCATACTTTTTAGCAATCTCTTGAATTTTATTTTCTGCCAGCGTACGTAAGGCTTCACTAGTTTCTATTTTTTTTCCTGTGATTTGTATTTGCATTGAAATCTCCCTTTCATTTTTATATTCGTCTTAAGATATATTATAAGTCATTTATAGGTTTTCGTCAATTTAATTCATCGAATCGTTTGGTGGAAGTCAGGGCGCGTTAGTGGAGGAAAGTATTCTGTTAACTCTTTGTTAGTAAAAAATGTTGTTGGATTTAGGGAGAGGTGGTATCCTTCGTTAATGGAAGAGTTTATCTCTTCCTTCAATAAATAAAAAAAGAGGATCATATGTCAAAAAAATATTTCAAAATAATAGCATTTTCTATGTTGTTTTGTATTGCTGCGGCTCAAAACGCACTCGGAACAGGCTCGGATTGCTGTCAAAAGTGTCTCTCTTCACACAGCAGTGCTCCGTCGGCTCAAACTGTTATACCTGCAAAACAGAGGGGCTATATCCAGTGTTTAAAAAAATGCAGAGGAAAAATTTGCTCTACGGCGGGAGTACCAGTGGATCTAAAAGGTACATGTCATGACTGTCTCTGCGAAAATTTAAAAGACGGCAAAATTGATTTCAGCGACAACAGTCCCTACAGTGAGTGTATCACACGTAATAAGAACAATACTATGTGTCCAGATGGGGAAAATTTCGACTATACAGCTTTAAAGTGCCCTCCAAAATGAAGCGGGCCTGATTTGAGTCGTAACGGTTGTCATTTCCGTCTAGAGGGAGTGACAACAACGGCCCTTGGGCATAAGGGTCCATACCATCTGAGGTTATATACTTTTCTAAAATTTCAAAATAATATCAAGTCACCCTCTCAATGTAGATAAAACAACGCGCCTGCCCCTCCAAACTGGTTTCGAGACCTGCTTTTTGATCCTGAAATAAATCCAGCGTGACAACACTGCATGTTGTCCACTTTTTAAAAACAATTTTTGCTAAACTGTGAAATGGCGTCCCCTACGGGATTCGAACCCGTGTTGCCGCCGTGAAAGGGCGGTGTCCTAGGCCTCTAGACGAAGGGGACTTTGTAAACTCTTTCTACAGGGTCTCCCCCATAAAATCAAGCAGGAAATTTAAGTTTCCTTTCCTTTTATTCCCATGAAGGATGGAATATGGTCTCCAAAACCTATAACACCTTCATCTATGGAGGTAGATTTCTGAGGGTTAACCTTGGGAGGCGGCGGGGATTTTTTGGGCGCTACAGGTTTCACTGGATCAACCACTTTTTTCGATTGGGGAGCACGTTTTGCCCTTACCGGTTTCTCGCTATTATCAACACTCACCGTATATTTTTCAATAACATATTCTTCGATTATTTTATCTAGGCTTTTACCGATGAGGGCTAATTTTTTTTCTTCCAGGGGAGAAACGAGTGTGAATGCCTTTCCAATCTTGCCAGCCCGACCCGTGCGTCCAATACGATGAACATAATCTTCAGGATTACTAGGCACATGAAAATTAACAACCGCCGGCAGATCTTCAACATCAAGCCCTCTTGCTGCTACATCACTGGCGATAAGGAAATCGATTGTCCCCTCTTTAAAGGCCTTTAAAGTGTCATTACGGGAAGATTGGGTTAAATCTCCATGAAAAGCAGCCACCTTAAATCCGTTCTGTTTCATGTCCTTATAGACAGCATCCACTTCCTTTTTGCGGTTACAAAAGACAATTGCTTGAGCAAGTTTTTGATCTTTTAATACAGATTCTAAAGCTTTTATTTTATTTTTTTCTGCAACACGTACAATATACTGCTCGATATTTTTCCCACTTTCTATCGAGGGCATAATGGTAATTTGCTCAGGATTTCTTAAAAACCTTTGGGTGAGAATTTGAATGGGCGGCGCCATGGTTGCGGAAAAAAGCGCCGTTTGATGGGGAGGCAAGAACGCTGCAATCCTCTCAATATCTGGGATAAATCCCATATCCAGCATGCGGTCCGCTTCATCAATCACGAACATTTTTACATCATTGAGGAGAATTTTTCCACGGTCGTACAAATCCAAAAGACGACCCGGCGTGACGATTAGAACATCGACTCCCTTCGTCAATTTTTTTTCTTGCTCAACGAAGGATTCTCCACCAATCAAAACAGCAACCGTAAAATTGAAATGTTTCCCATACACAGCAAAATCCTCAGCAACTTGGCTAGCAAGTTCCCGTGTTGGCTCCACGATCAGAGATCGCGGCATACGCGCTTTTGCTCTTCCCCGGCTCAAGAGCTCCAGAAGAGGCCAAATAAATGACGCTGTCTTGCCTGACCCTGTTTGGGCAAGAGCAATCACATCGCGGCCCTCAAGCAAAAGCGGAACGGCTTTCTCTTGAATTGGCGTTGGGAATTCGTAACCCACCTCAGCTATAGCTTGCAGTGTTTTTGCGGTCAAACCTAAGTGTTCAAATGACATTTACTTCCATATTTTTGATAATACTTCTCCGACACCCCTATCTTAAAGACTGAACTTTTAACAAATGTCAAACACTTCTTTAAAAAAAAATTAAAGGGAAATAAAATTTGCGTCTTTTTGGAAACAAAATCAAGTTGCATCCTCCTTGACAGAAGTGAAAATGAAGATAATTGTAAGGAATGAACCAAGAACACTCTTCTCTTGAAACGGGCGCTTTACTTATCAAAAGGTACGCCCAAGCTCTCCCCTCTAGTCCGGGTGTTTATCGCATGATAAATTCACGAGATGAAGTTCTATATATAGGAAAAGCTAAAAATCTTAAGAGACGGGTGGTAAGCTACACACACACAGGTCACCTACCTATAAGACTCCAACGAATGGTGGCTGAAACCTCTCGCATGGAGTTTGTCACCACCCATACTGAAGTTGAGGCCCTCCTGTTAGAGGTCAATCTTATTAAAAAGCTTTTGCCTCGGTATAATATTTTGATGCGAGATAGTAAGTCTTTCTCCTTTATCCGCATTACGGGTGGGCACCCCTACCCTCTTCTTACAAAGCATCGTGGAGCAAGGGACCTAGCAGGGGATTATTATGGCCCCTTTGCTTCTGGAGAAGCTGTGAATACGACACTCACAACCCTTCATCGCGCATTTTTGCTCCGTTCTTGCCAGGATTCAGTGTTTGCTTCAAGGAAACGGCCTTGCTTACAGTATCAAATAAAGCGATGCAGCGCCCCTTGTGTAGGCTACATTTCTCACGAGGGTTACCAAGAACTTGTTCAAGAAACCCGGGATTTTTTGGCGGGAAAATCCAACCAAGTTCAAAAGCAATTAGCAAAAAGCATGGAAAAAGCGTCTGCTGCTCGTGCTTACGAACAGGCCGCAATTTATCGCGATCGTATCCGAGCCCTTACGACTATCCAAGCGCGCCAAAATATTAATACCATTAGCCTGAAAGATGCGGATGTTTTTGCGATTTATGGGTCTGAAGGCAGGACTTGCATCCAATTCTTCCTCTTTCGTAATGGCTCTAATTACGGGACTTATGCTGGATTCCCCCGTCATGGAGAAGATGTTCCGCCTGAGGAAATCATGGAAGCCTATCTCGCTCAATTTTATGCAGATGCACCTCCGCCGGAAGAGATCCTTTTAAACGTATCTTTACCAAACCTTAAGCTGATCACGGAAGCAGTGTCTCAAAAAGCGGGGATGAGCGTTCATATTACCGTCCCCCGCTCCGGACCAAAAGCAGAAATCGTTCAGCACGCCTTCAACAATGCCAAAGAATCTTTAGATCGCCACGTAGCAGAAAAAGCTTCTCAAGAGGCACTTCTGCAAGCTTTTATGGAAACTTTTGACTTACCCACCCTCCCCCATCGCATTGAAGTTTACGACAACAGCCATATCCAAGGTAGCCACCCTGTGGGGGCTATGATTGTAGCGGGTCCTGAAGGATTCATAAAGAATGCCTATCGGAAATTCAATATAAAGTCACAAGCGCTCTCGCCAGGGGATGATTATGGCATGTTGCGAGAAGTCCTAACCCGCCGTTTTGCAAAGGCGCTTTCTGAAGATAAAGATGATACCTCCCAGTGGCCTGATGTGGTCCTGATCGATGGAGGAAAAGGGCAACTTTCAACCGCCTTATCCACCTTTGCGGATTTAGGCATTTCTGATGTGCAGCTTATTGGAATTGGGAAGGGACCGGATCGTCATGCCGGGCGCGAGACATTCTACAGGCCGGGGCGTGAACCCTTTCAACTTCCAGCCAGCCATAAAGTCTTGTATTACCTCCAACGACTTCGAGATGAGGCCCACCGCTTTGCCATTGGCGCCCATAGAACGCGACGCATCATAGCCATCTCTAAGTCAAAGCTGGATGATGTTCCTGGGGTGGGAGCTGCTCGCAAACGCGCGCTCTTACAACATTTTGGATCTGCCAAAGCGGTGGAGAACGCAGGCCTCAAAGATCTTGAAATGGCTGAAGGGATTAATAAGAGTTTAGCGAAGAAAATATATGATTTTTTTCACGGGGGCGGATAGAATCACCCTAATTTTGACACAATAATTTCAAGAAGGAATTTGGCATGTCTCAAGACTTCGGGAAAGCGTGGGACATGCAAACTTTATAGCCTTCTCCGCAGGGATCTTTTGGAGGACTTTTTTTAAAGGAGGCAAGACAAGCCTCCCAACCCGTTTCGTGATTCCCACCTGCACAGAGATAAGACTGATTTTTTTTGTTGAAAGGATTACAAATTTCTTTTCCATAATGGGGGGTTAACTGATCTTGCCGACATTCACTGAGGGCCCATCCACAAACGGTAGAACTCCATAACGGTATTTGCTGAGCATTTACCTCGACGGGTGGGATACTTAGGAAGCCCAAAGCTAGCAAAGGCAATATTTTAAATTTTGATAACATATTGATTTTCCTTATTGTTCTGTTCTTCGTTAACTATCTCATATTGGGGTTAAGAAAAAATGAACGGAAAGGATTTTTTAGGAAGATGATATGGACTTCGTCCGTAAAAATATGATCCCGGGTCGAACCCGGGATCTAAAAAATATACTAACTCAGCCCAAACACATCATATGGACGATGGCCATATATGACAGCGTAAGGGGTTTTTGTCTTTATTCCCACCCCATTATGCAACTTAAATGAACACTTATCCTAGAGGATATACCCTTTTCGTTGTCAGCCAGGCCCCCACCTTCGCGGTGATAGCGCCCGTGGGGGAAAAGCAACTAAATAGTGATCACTGATCACTGAACGCCCCTATTCCCGTTTGGGCGCGCCCTAAAATAAGCGTGTGGATGTCGTAAGTGCCTTCATAGGTATTCACCGATTCCAAGTTCATCATATGGCGAATAATATGGTATTCATCCACAATCCCATTGGCCCCCAGCATGTCCCGCGCCATACGGGAAATTTCAAGGGCTTTGCCCGTATTGTTTCGTTTTAGGAGAGAAATCAGCTCAGGCGGACACCGGCCTTCATCCTTCAGACTTGCTGCCCGTAAGATTCCTTGCAGGCCGAGAGAAATGTCCGTTTGCATGTTCACAAGTTTTGCCTGAATCAGTTGGCTGGCGGCAAGGGGGCGGCCAAACTGGGACCGCTCCAGAACATAAGAACGTGCTTGATACCAGCAAAATTCTGCTGCACCGAGGACGCCCCAAGCAATCCCATAGCGGGCGTGATTAAGACACACCATAACAGCTTTCAAGCCAATCGCCTTTTCCAGTCGGTTCTCTCTTGGCACAAAGACATCGTTTAAAGCGATTTCCCCGGTAGGGGACGCTCTCAAGCTAAATTTTCCCTCAATCTTTGGGGTAGAGAGTCCTTCCATTCCCCGCTCAAGGATAAATCCTCTGATCTCACCTTCCTCTTTTGCCCAGACAATAAACACATCTGCGACCGGGCTATGGGTAATCCAGGTCTTGGAGCCATTTAAAAGCCATCCGCCTTTATGGGCTTTTGCATGGGTTTCCATACTGCCTGGGTCCGATCCATGATTAAGTTCGGTCAATCCAAAACACCCAATCAATTCTCCCCGAGCTAAAAGAGGAAGAAATTTCTTCTTTTGAGCTTCGTCTCCGAAATCCGCAATGGTGTTCATGACCAGGGAGGATTGGACACTTAAAAGAGAGCGATAACTGGAATCCACCCGTTCCAGCTCACGCGCAACGAGGCCATAAGAGAGATAGGAACTTCCTGCACAGCCATATCCCTTGATGGTCATGCCCAGAAAGCCTAACTCTCCCAGTTCCTTGAAAACATTTAAGTCATATGTTTCATGACGATTGGCCTCTAAAATGCGCGGCATGAGTTTGTCTTGGGCATAGCGGTAAGCCGTATCTTGAATAAGCTTTTCTTCCGAACTAAGCTGGTCGACTAAAAAAAAGGGGTCCTCCCACGAGAAACGAGCCGGGCTCATATTTGCCTCACATCAAAATGAATGCCTTGGGCGAGCGGCATATCAGAGGAATAGTTGATGGTATTTGTAGCGCGCCTCATGTAGTTTTTCCACGCATCACTGCCTGATTCTCTGCCTCCACCCGTCTCTTTTTCACCCCCAAAGGCGCCACCGATTTCAGCGCCACTTGGCCCAATATTCACATTCGCGATGCCACAATCACTTCCAGAAGGCGATAAAAACATTTCAGCTTCATTCATCCTGTTAGTGAAAATACAAGAAGAAAGACCTTGAGAAACATCATTTTGCAGCTCGATCGCTTGTTCAAAATTTTCATAAGGCATTACATAGAGAATAGGTGCAAAGGTTTCTTCTCGCACAATCGCCGTTTGTATGGGGATCTGCACGAGCGCGGGACGCACATAATAAGCATCCGGGTAGGCGTCTTGAAGGATTCGACCACCCCCAAAAACCTTTCCCCCTTGGGCCTTAGCATTTGTCAGGGCACGTTCCATCGTCTCAAAACTCGCCTTATCGATAAGGGGCCCCATAAGCGTCCCCTGTTCAAGGGGATTGCCAATAGCAATGCGCTCATAGACCTTTTGAAGCCGCTCGATCATTGTCTCGTAAAGCGAACTGTGAACGATCAGGCGTCTTAAGCTGGTGCATCGTTGCCCTGTTGTACCTAATGCCGCAAAGGCGATGGCCTGTGTAGCGAGCTCAAGATCGGCTGAAGGGGTGAGAATCATTCCATTATTGCCACTCAGTTCTAGAATTGTTCGTCCCAGCCGCTGACCAACTGCTTGGGCTACAGCTTTGCCCATTCCTGTGCTGCCTGTCGCAGAAATTACAGGAATTTGAGGACTTGCTGTTAGCATAAGAACCGGGTCCCGCCCGCCAATAATAATTTGCAAAAGGTCAGAGGGGGCATGGGAAAAACGTGCCACCGCGCGCTCAAAAAGCTTTAAGGCTGCAAATGCAGACAGGGGTGTCTTTTCCGAAGGTTTCCAGAGGACAGAATCGCCACAGCCGATTGCCAAAGCAAAATTCCAACACCAAACAGCCAGAGGAAAGTTAAAGGGGCTTATCACCCCGATGGGGCCTATAGGGTGCCAGGTTTCCATTAATCGGTGCTGGGGGCGCTCAGAGGCGATGGTCAGCCCATAGAGCTGACGAGAAAGGCCTACAGCAAAGTCGCAGATGTCGATCATCTCTTGGACTTCGCCCCGGCCCTCCTCCAAGATCTTACCTGTCTCCATCGTGATGAGAGTCCCGAGCAGATCCTTATGAGCACGCAGTTCTTCGCCGAACAGACGGACGAGCTCTCCCCTTTGAGGAGGTGGCACCACGCGCCACTTTTTGAAACTCTGGACAGCCTTATCAATCATGGCTTCCACATCTGCAGGTGAATGCTTATTGACTCTCCCCAGTTCAGATCCATCAATGGGGGAGATTACTGATAGGCCCCCCGATTGCCAATTACTTAGGTTAAATCCCAGTCCTTGAAGTACTTTATTTTTATCCATCCTTTAGCCTCCCAGCTTCATTAGTATGCCAGAAAAAAGACGAGAAAGCTAAAGGATTTTGGAGGAGTCGAGTTTACTCTTCCGCTTCTCAATCTTTTTTGTTGGCCATACGTTCCCGCTGGAGTTCTTGATGTTTTTCAAGCCAGTCAAAATATTTTTTATTATCTTCTAAGAGCTTCGTGGAACCTTGGAGAAGACCTATGCTAGAACTATTAAAAGATGAATTATATATAGTTTCTTTTATTTTTTTAAAAAGTACATTTTTTTCTTCGCGTATAGCAGCTTCCATACCTTCTAAAGTATCCGGAAAAAATTCTTCGACTTTTTCGTCGGGTACAACGTCTATAGATTTTTTGAAATGTATCGCTGCTTGAGCTAGTTTATTTTGATGCTTTACCTGCATATATCCAAGGTTGAGGGGAGTAAAATTGAGCTAATTCTTCACATGATAAGGAACACTGATAATAATGCGGGCTTGGTGAGGGAGTGATTCGGACCAGGAAAGAACTTTGACAATAGTATTCGCCGTCCAGTTATGGAGATACTCTTGCCACCATTTGGCAGGAACAATTTCTGGTAAAACAATTGTCACGAGTTCATTGTCAACTTTATCCTGATGCAACACATAGGCAATAAGGGGACGGATAATTGAGCGATACTGAGAATCCAGAATAACAATTTCAATCCCCCAATTTAATTCTTCGAGTTGCTTACGCGTTTTTTCTGTTGTTACCGTATCAATATTAACAATAAGAGCAGTAACCTTGTTACTCATTTCACGAGAGAAGGCGAGAGCTTCATATGAGCCCCAATGCAAGCGAGAAATAGGGACAAGTACCCTTCTGTAAGCGGAGTCAGAAAAACGCTTTTGAATAACTTGCTTTTTAATTTTGTGTGTTACAATTAATTCTTTTTCAATAACTTGATAATGATTTCGAATTGCATAGCAACACCCAACTATTATAGGCACAGTTATAAAAATTAAATAACCACCTTCTGTAAATTTAGCGATGGACGTAATGATAAGGGCTAAGGCGGTAAATGTTCCTCCAAAGGCATTAATGAACATCTTTGTGCGTGGATGCGAGAAGATTTTTCTTATAGAAAATGGAGAAGGTTTTTTCAATTTCTCTTCTTGGGAAGCTTTAAACCAAAACCGTGTCATGCCGAATTGGTTGAGGGTAAAGGCGCTAAACACTCCAATAGCATAAAGAGGAATAAGAGCATGGGTATTTCCCCTAAAAATCATGACTAAAACACAAGAAATAATTGTGAGCCAAATAATCCCATAAGAAAAAACTAAACGATCACCTAGCGCACTTAATTGTTTAGGAAGCCATTGGTCTCTCGCAACCATGGCAGCTAATTGGGGGAAGCCCGCAAAGGCTGTATTGGCTGCTAAGAAGAGGATGCCAGCTGTTAATAATTGAAAAAATATGTAACCTACTCCATCCCCAAGAACAATATGTGTAATCTGGCTAATAACGCTTTCTGTAGAAGAAGGAGCAATGGCAAGATTATTTGCCAGCTTGGTAATTAGGAAAAAAGAAACGGCGCCAATAAGGCCGATTGCAATTAAAATATGTTGCGCACTACGACTGGTTGGTTCTTTTAAGACTTTACCTGCATTAGCCACCGCTTCAATACCGGTCATCGCTGTACAGCCACCCGCAAAGGCTCTCATGACAATAAAAAGGGTTAAAAAGGTCCAGACAATATCCGTTTCTTGCGCAGATGTTGCCCCATGCGTTTCTGATGGCCCTGTAAAGAGTCCCATAATCCCGATGACAACTACCATCACAATAAAAGCGTAAACAGGAACAAAAATAACACGCGCTGACTCTCTAATCCCCCGCAGGTTAAGCCATCCTAAAATTAAAATACCCGCCACGGACAACGCCGTTGCTAGGTGCAGAAATTGAGGGTAGGCAGACGTTAACGCCCTTACGCCAGCTGTCACTGATACCGATACGGTGAGGATATAATCCAAAATGAGGGTAGAGGCCCCCAGGACGCTCGCAAAGGGGCCTATATTATGCTTGGCGACGATGTAAGCTCCCCCTCCCTCCGGATACACTTGTACGGTTTGAGAGTAGGAAATAACCAATGTCCATAACAAGAGAATGATGGTCAGTGCAATGGGGAGGGATAGGTGGAATAATTGTGGGCCTCCTATCGTTAGAGCAATTAAAATTTCTTCGGTGGCATAGGCCAAGGAGGAAATGGTATCCACAGCTAGGATGGGAAGTCCCAGCAAAAAGCCTACCCGTTCTTTCTTTTGCATTGACGTTTTTAAGGGATGGCCAAAAAAAAGTTGCTGAATTTTTGCTAGAGGGCTGTTTTTCATTCTATGCATGCTTGTCTCACAAATGTTGTTCTTGAATAATCCCACTTAAGCTTCGCACCACTAGTTGCTTCCATCTTTGGTAACCATCTTTCATATCCCTAGGTTTTTAAGCATATGTGGAAGTATGGCTTATTTTTCGTTACTTTTTTATGAACGCCATATTTTAAAAAACAACCGATCGTAAAGTTTTTCCTATAAGACGGCCCTTAGCAGCTGCCATTCTTTCAAAAAGTATATTTCAATAGCTTGCACAAACAAGGAAATGACACTTTTGTCTGTTACAATATATTGAACGATATGAGTTTTCAAATATCTCAAGTATGGAGTTTCCGCATTGTGTGGATAGACCATAGATGTTAAACAGTTGAAGATGAAACACTTTATCCATAACATCCATAAAACGCAGGAATACTTCCTGCGGGCCCTCTCAAAGGAAACGTTTGAAGGGGGAGGAGTCTCTGCTTTCTCCATAGGGAATATGAAGCTTAATCTTAACTGGTCGGTACAAACTGGTGATATGGGGGAGGATTGTGAAGCGACCATTCGTGCTGTTGAAGCATTTTATCAGGATCGGGACCTTTCCTGGCGATGGTTGTTGAATCCCTCCCTGCCTCAGGAAAACTTAAGATACGCTCTTAAAAAGAGAGGCTATCATCTTAGCTTCACCGCACCCGTATTCGTGGGGTCTCTGACGGACCCTTTCTCCGACAGTAGCTTACAAGGCTTTGATATAAGGGAGGGGGGAGCAGAAAAACTTTCCGATTGGATTCTTCCCATAAAGGAGGCGTTCCAAGTCACCAACGAAGATGCTCATTTCTATCAAGAGGCTCATCTGTCGGCCTTGCAAAAGGGTGCTTTTTTTCGCCATTTTGTAGGGTACGCTAATGGTATTCCTGTTTCAGCCGCAACCCTTTCTCTGAGCCCCTACGGCGCCCGTCTGGATGATCTTGGGACGCTTTCTGCTTATCAAAACAAGGGGTTTGGAGGTGCCATGGCTCTTCACAGAATGAGAATTGCTAAAGACCTAGGGTATGATTGGGTTTGCCTTGAAGCGTCCAAACACGGTGGCCCTCTCTACAAAAAAATGGGATTTCAGGAACTTTATCGAATCAAGGTTTATAGAAAAAAGATTTATTGAGGCGTGAAAAAGAATAAAACCTTATTAAATAGACCCAGACTCCATTCACACCCTCCCCTGGACTATGCTGCTACGTGACCCCGCACAGTGAAAAAAATGATGCTCCCAATCAAAGAAGTTCCTTCTCCCCCGTTGAGGCTACTCGTAGTGTTTTGACGATTTTGATCCTGCCCTCTCTTATTCGCTTTGCTCACCTCTCGGAAAAACGTGAAAATAAATTAAAGAATTCCGAATTATTATTTTCTTAAAGTTTCCATGTTAACCTCAAACTCTATTGAGAGAGAAATAAATACCGCATGGAGAGGGATCATTGCTATGACGAAAGAAATTATTAGGACACCTTCACCCCTATCTCATAACGCTAACCAACAGTTGAAAGAAAGACTTTCTTTCTTAGATTCAATCTTTGAAAGCGCTACAGAACATTCAATCATTGCAACTGATCTTGATTTAACAATATTGAGCTGGAATGAAGGCGCTCATCGAATTTTTGGTTATGAAGCAAAAGCGGTTGTTGGGCTTCAAAAAATCCTTATTCTTCACGATCCATCTAATGTAAAAGATACTCCATTACAAGATGCTCTGAAGGAAGTTAGGCAAAAAGGAGTGTGGTCGGGTGAGCTAACTTGTGTACCGAACAGTACTGGTCACACTACAACTTTTTTTGCCATTACTCAAAGAATGGACGCTAGGGGAAAAACGGTCGGTTACACCTTTGTATGCCGTTCTCTTATACAGTTACAAAATGAATTAAACTCATTAAAGCAATCTGAAGAATATACCCGTAGTTTGATTGAATCGAATATGGATTTTTTGATTACAACAGACACTTTGGGCGTCATCAACGATGTCAATCAACAAATCTGTAATCTTACGGAAGTCCCTCGTGAGGAACTTATAGGGGCTCCTTTTAAAGACTTTTTTTCCGACCCCCAACATGCTGAGGATGCGATCCGGAAAGTTCTTTCAGAAAATCGGATCGCCAACTATGAACTGGTTGTTAAATCGAGGACGGGAAATTTAACACCCGTTTCTTTTAACGCAACAACCTTTCGTACGGAAGATGGAAAATTAAAAGGAATCTTTGCGACCGCTCGAGACATTACAGAACAGAAGCGCCTAGAAGAAAAAGCACGGACGCAAAACATCGCTTTAAAAGAAGCCACAGACTTTTTTCGTGATCTTCTCGATAGTTCAACGGCAAACTCTATTATTGCCCTTGATTTGGAAGGAAACATTCTGGCTTGGAACGAAGGCGCTCGCCTCAATTACAATTATACGGCAGAAGAAATGATTGGCAAAAATTTCTCTATCATACATGTACCTGAAGACAATGAATCAGGACGAGCTCAAGAAATCCTTAGTATCGCCTTAAAAACAGGTAAAACTGAAGGCGAGTATGAGCGCGTAAGAAAAAATGGAGAACGGTTCTATGCTTCCGTTGCGCTGACATTAAGGTTAGATGCTGAGAAAAAACCAGTAGGCTATGTGTTAATTTCGAAAGATATTACGGAAGTAAAACAGCAAAGACAAGTCTTAGAAGAACAACTTAATAATAACCTTAGTCTTCTCGAATCGAGTGTGGACGTTATGATGATCACAGATGTTATTGGGATCATTACAGATGTCAACAAACAAGCGTGTATTGTCACCGATCTAACGCGCGAAGAGTTGATTGGAACACCATTTAGTGACAATTTTACAGACCCTAAACGTGCAGAAAATTGTATTCGCAACGTTTTGTCCGCTGAAAAAGTCATTAACTACGATCTCACAATTAAGGGAAAAGAAGGGAAAGAAACACTCGTATCCTGTAATGCCACGACATTCAGAAATACAAGCGGAAACCTAAACGGCGTTTTTACTGTTTCTCGAGAAGTTACAGAGCAAAAAAATTTAGAAGAACAAATTCGAAAGCAAAACAGTGAGCTGCAAGAAAAAACAAGCTTCTTAAATGAAATTCTTGAAAGCTCCACAGCCTATTCCATTATCGCTGAAGATTTGGATGGTCAGATTCTTGCTTGGAATGAAGGCGCCAGACTTAACTATGGTTATACGGCCGCAGAAATGGTTGGCAAGCAAAATACGCGGATTTTACATGCCCCCGAAGATATTGCGTCGGGTCGTCTCCAAGCCGTGCTTGACTCCGCTCTTAGCACAGGAAAAGAGGAAGGTGTCCTCGAAAGTGTTCGAAAAAATGGTGAACGATTTCCCGCCTCATTGGCCCTTACCCTGCGTAAGGATAAGATGGGAAAACCCATAGGGTATGTGTTAATTTCCAAAGACATAAGTGAACAAAGACGTGAAGCTGGATTACGTTCAAAGAATGTTGAATTAGCCGAACAAAATGTTCTTTTACAAGAAGCGACCCTTATTAAGAGCGAATTCTTAGCCAATATGTCTCATGAATTGCGCACACCCTTAAACGCGATTATCGGTTTTACAGAATTAATGTATTTGGGGAAAGTCGGTCCCGTATCGACGGACCATAAAGAATACCTGGGAGATATCCTCAGCAGCTCTCAGCACTTGCTTCAATTGATTAACGATATTCTCGATTTGGCCAAAGTGGAATCGGGCAAAATGGAATTTCATCCAGAGAAAATTGATTTTGAAAAAATTATCGGAGAAATTTGTGATATTTTGCGGAGCTTAATTGCTAAGAATAAGATATCTTTAACTATCAAAGTGGATCCTAAAGTTGCAACTGCCACACTCGATCCTGGCAAATTCAAGCAAATTCTCTATAATTATATCTCTAATGCTTTGAAATTTACGAAGGAAGGGGGAACTGTTGTAATTCGAGTTATTCCTGAAGGCTCCCAGGAATTCCGATTAGAGGTTGAAGATAGTGGGATTGGCATTAGTAAACAAGACATACCCAAGCTTTTCTCTGAATTCCAACAACTCAATGCAACGACGGCTAAGAAATATCAAGGGACCGGTTTGGGGCTGGCCCTGACTCTCCGAATTGTTGAAGCACAGTCAGGAAAGGTTGGGGTAACAAGTAAACTTGGAAAAGGAAGTACTTTTTTTGCTATCCTGCCCTTACGTCCTCATGCATCAATAAAGGAAAAAATACCTAAGCCTTCTATCGGAGAACCTTTTAAAAACCCAACATTCCAAGCACCAAAAGTTCTCATCATAGAAGATGATCTCGAAGAAAGCGCACTCGTAAGCAAAACGCTTACCATGGCAGGTTATGCAGTCGTGACTGTCTATACAGGGGCTGAGGCTATAGAACGTTGTCGCACAGAACAATTTGATGCCATTACGCTTGATCTCCTCCTGCCCGATTTAAATGGATGGGAAATATTACGTTCTATTCGCAATAAAGGTGCTAACCAAGATACTCCGACGATTGTGGTGACTGTTGTTCCCCATAAAGCTTCAAGTTTTGGATTTATGGTACAGAATTTCTTAATAAAGCCTCTCAAATCAGACGAGCTCCTCAGGGCCCTTAAAGAGGTTAATATTCTTCCGGATGAATTAAAAACTGTCTTATTTGTGGATGATGACCCAAAAATGTTAAAACTCGTCCAACACTATTTAAAAGATTCAAAATTTAATCTTTTCTGTGAATCCGATCCTGAGATAGGCTTAGAAGTAGCAGAAAAAATCAAACCGGATGTTGTTGTTTTAGACCTTCTAATGCCAAAAATTGATGGGCTAGAATTTTTAAGACGTTTTCGGTCCTCCCAACAAGGAAAAACCACCCCCGTTATCATTTGTACCTCTCGGGATCTAACGGATACTGAGAAAAAACGTATCAAGGTCTCCGTTGAGTGTGTGATCCAAAAGGGGGGGGGAGCTATGGAGCAGCTTGTTTCTGAACTACAACGTATTATTCCTGCACCAGCTGGCAACATGAAGGAATAAATAATATGGCAGGCGAACCAATCCTTATTGTTGAAGATAATCCCTCCAATTTAAAATTGGTGAAAATATTATTGACAGTTGAGGGGTATGAAATTCAGACCGCCACCAATGCTGAAGAGGCTATAGAACTTTTAAAGACTTTTCGTCCCCGCCTGATTCTAATGGATTTACAACTGCCTGGTATGGATGGCCTTGAGCTTACCCGAAAACTTAAAAGTGATCCAAAATTTCACAAGGTCATCATTATTGCCCTCACAGCTTATGCAATGAAGCGCGATGAAGAAAAGGCTTCAGCTGCGGGATGTGATGGATACATTACGAAACCTATAGATGTTGGTGCCTTTCCTTCTGAAATAGTAAAATATTTAAAAAAAAATAAAGTTGGCCCCCTCCGATGAACAATCCAATTATATTAATTATTGAGGACAACAAACTAACCAGAAAAATGTTGAGAATAACATTAGAGTCAACTAAAAATTATACTGTCCTTACAGCCCAAAATGGAGCCGAAGGGCTAGCAATGGCAGAAAAATATAAACCCAACCTCATATTGCTCGATTTATTCTTAGGAGATATGAATGGTGTTGATATCAATAAAAAACTAAGAGCGATGCCCGATATCAAAGACATCCCAATCATAGCTCTCTCAGGGTTTTTAACTGGACTCAATGAACAGAAAAATAATCTTGATTTTACCGCATTCTTATTAAAGCCCATTCAACCTTCCCTATTGATCGAAATAATTAAAACCCATTTACTTCTTGCAAAAGACTTAGATTCATTAAGTGGAGAGGGGCACCAAATTCTCATTGCAGATGATAATGCCATTCAACTTAAACTTTTAGGGATGCAACTCAAAAATGCTGGATTTCAGATCACAACAGCAGATGATGGCTTAATCGCCCTTGATAAAGCAAAAGAAAAACCACCAGATGCGATTATCAGCGATATCTTGATGCCGAATCTTGATGGTTTTGGATTATGTTTAGCGGTAAGGAAAGATCCAAAACTGAGTGCCATCCCTGTCATTCTCTTAAGCTCCCATTATTTAGAGGAGGCTGACGTGGAACTAGCACATAAAGTCGGAGCTAACCGTTATCTGACACGAACGCCAGATGAAAAAATACTTATTAATGTACTGACCGATTGTTTAAAAGAAAAAAAGATTTCTCTATTAAATATAAATTCTACTATAGATAGCGATATTAAAGAACAACATACTAATAGACTTATTAGGCAGTTAGAACAACAAATTTTATCCAATTCTCAACTTTCTCAAAAACTTGCGATCCAAACATCTGAAATATTTTTACTTACATCTGTAGCTAAAACTCTAACAATGACAAATAAAAAAATTGAAGATACTTTAACAGATGTGCTTTGTTATTTATTAGATGCTGCGGGGGCGTCACAAGCTGCATTGTATATTAATCAAGTAAATGGAAGCATAACACTACAACAATTCATGGGCTTTAAGGAAAGTCAAAGGAAGGAATTGGAAACTTTCTTTGGGCAACCACAGCTCTTAACAGAGTGCATGATGACTCAAACCCCTTCTGTTATCCCTTCTCAGAAAATGTCAAAAAAAGAGACAGAAGAATTTTTAAAGCGCGCCAAAATCCAGTCCGGATTAATTGTACCTCTAAATGCAGGCGCCGTAAATCATGGCGTTCTGTTTTTAGGATCAAGTTTTACTAATTTATTGGGTGATCACCCCCTTGCTTTTGCTCATGCTTTAGGAATGCAAATTGGGCAATCTATTGCTTTGGCTGAAGCCTTTGAAACTTTGACAACTTCTGAACAACAACACCGTCAATTGGTCGAAACTTCGCCAGATGCCATCTTTATTCAGCAGGATGATAAGCTTGCATTTGTAAATGCAGCGGGCCTAAAATTATTAGGCGAGCAGAAACAAAAAAAAATACTTACTCAATCTATTTTAGATTTCTTTCAACCTGCAGATCGCCAAGTAATGAGGGAGTATATCTCAGGAAAGGATACCACAATGGAGCTCCCTTTTGTGGAAAAAAAAATTGCAAGAGATGATAACAAAATCATTGATGTAGAAGTAACGGCTAGTCCGTTCACTTATCAGAATAAACCTGCGACTTACTTGATTATGCGGGACATATCCGACAGTAAGCAATCAAAATTACATTTAGAAGTACAATATGCCATAGCCTGGACTTTAGCTAAATCAACAACATTGCAAGAAGCAACAAATGAAATACTCAAGGTTATTTGCCAGCGTCTAAGCTGGGATATTGGCGTTATATGGGTGGTTGATAAAAAACTAAATATTTTGCGTTGTGTTACGATTTGGCAGACTCCAGATATTACAAACGATGAGTTTAAGAAAGAATGTTTAAGCCTAACACTTACACCTGGACAGATCTTTCCAGGAATCGCGTGGAAAAGCCGCCAAGCCATCTGGAGCTCAAAATTTAACAATGATTATCTGAGAGTAGATGCTGCCGCTGAGATTGGTTTAAATACCGCAATATGCTTTCCAATTATTTATGAAAATGAAATTTTAGGCGTAATTGAATTTTTTAATAGGAAAAGCGAGACTCTATCTCAAAATTTGTTATCGTGGTTTGAATCATTAGGGAATCAGTTTGGTCTGTTCCTCAATCGAAAACATATGGAAGGCCAAATGCTCTACTTGGCCGAACATGATGTTTTAACTGGCCTCGCAAACCGAAAACTCATTGAAGAATCTTTACGGAGTGAGCTTGAAAAGGCCAAAAAATATCACAAAAAATTAGCGGTCTTGTTCTTAGATCTCGATCAATTTAAATTGATTAATGATTCAATGGGCCACCAAGTGGGGGACATCCTCTTAATTGAAATCGCTAAAATCCTTCTCACATGCGTTAGACCTCAGGACATCATTGGCAGGGTTGGAGGCGATGAATTTATTATTGTATTTCCTCATATATATTCAAATAAAGATGTGGTTCAAATTGCACAAAGAATACAAAAAAAACTTGAAAACAAATTTTTATTGAAAGAGAAAGAGTTTTTCACCACTGCAAGTATGGGGATTAGCCTTTATCCTGAAGATGGAGATAGCGTTGAATCATTAATTAAAGATGCAGATATTGCCATGTATCACGCTAAGGAAATGGGCAGAAACAATTTTCAGTTTTGTACGAAGGATATGACTTCAAAAGCTGGAAATAGGGTCATGTTACAAAATAGCCTGCATAATGCATTAGAAAACAATGAATTTATTCTCTATTACCAGCCCAAAATTGATTTAAAAACAAGAAAAACGATTGGGATGGAGGCGCTTATTCGCTGGAAAAGGTTTAATAAAGTGATATTACCGGAAAAATTTATTGATGCGGTGGAAGAAAGTGATCTTATTAAACCGCTCACTGAATGGGTATTAAAAACAGCGTGTATCCAAAATAAGGAATGGCAAGCAAAAGGTCTTCCTAGTATTTCCGTGGCGATCAACTTTTCAATTAACAATTTAAATGAACACATTCTGGAGACGGTAGAAAACGTCTTAAAGACGACTGGGTTACATCCCCATCATCTTGAAATTGAATTGACTGAAAGAATTTTGATGAAAAGTGTAGAAAATAATATTCACGTTTTAAAAAGTCTAAAAAATTTAGGCGTTAAAATATCAATTGATGATTTTGGCACAGGATATAGCTCCTTAAGTTATTTAAAGCGTTTCCCAATCGATTATCTAAAAATTGATAAATCTTTCATCCAAGATATTACAACAAATCCAGATGATTCCGCTATTGTTGTTGCAATCATAGTTATGGCCCATAGCTTGGGTTTTAAAGTTATCGCTGAAGGAGTAGAAACGAAAGAACAACTTACGTTTCTATCTAAACATGGGGTTGATGAAGTTCAGGGTTATTATTTTAGTCGACCTTTATCTGCTAAAGAGGCCGCACTTTTTATACAAAAAGGAACGATTTTATAAGATATCTATCAAATAAGGTCCGGCCAAAATATTAGCCTATTCCGTCTTTTCCAATTTAACGCTACACTCCCTCTTGAGGAGTAACATATGAAACGTATTGTCTTATTATTTTGGAGTTTTCTCATTCTAAAGGCTGGGGCCTTTGCTGAAGTTGTGCAAAGTTCTGGGCACCAAGCAGTCCCTCCTGAGCCTACGATCAAACCTATTAAGGTGAGCGAACTGAATGCTAACTTCTTTTCGGCAATTTATGATTTTTTTAGAGAGCTTAAGCAAACATTCTTAGAGGGGTTTGTCTCTTTAAAAGATTTCGTTGAGACCGGTGAATGGTTCCTTGCAGAACTCAAAACACCAGAAATGCGTGAGCTAATGGGGTCCTTTGGCATCCGACTCGCCATTTCCCTTATCTTAGCCTTTGTTATTGCTCAATTGGTTATGTTATGGATAAAACCAAAAATTAATTATTTACTTCTTAACAAAGATTATTCAAACAGTAAGAAATATATAGAAATAATACAATCTACATTACTTTCCATTATAATCCCGCTCATCTTTGGTTTTTTGTTGTATACCATTTTTCGGATCCTATCCCCCAAGGACGGGGTTTATCTTGAAACCGTACGCATTTTAAGCTCTGGTTCTGCCATCGTGTGGGCCATCTTGAACATCGCCCATGTTTTTTTAAGGCCTCTCACGGCTGAACATCAGCACATTCCTCTTTCTCGAGAAACCCTTAACAAACTTTATGTTTGGATCCGTCGTATGGCCTGTGTGGGTTTATTGGGATTTTTTGCTCTAGAAACGGGTCGGCTCATCCATTTACCTCATGCGGGAGAACGTTTACTTTTGCAGAGCTCAAGCATTGTGATTGCCATTATGGCCATTTTTATGATGCTTTCTCTTCATAAAAATCTGAAAGATTGGATCCAAACCCAACGAGTGAGCTTTGAACGATCTCGGCTCAAAAGATCCCTTATTCCTTATTTAGAATATAGTTATATTCCCCTTATTATCCTTATTGTGATCAGTTACGTCAGTTGGGTGACCCACGAATTTGATCGGGTCCAACTCATTGTCTGGAAATGCCTTTTGACGCTCGCTCTTTTCCCTTTTTTACAAGTTGCTGCCTATTGTGTTAAAAAACTGAGAATTCTTTATATTCATAGAAATCTAAAAAGACTCTCCCCCGCTTTTGCCCGGCGCGCTGTATTTTATGGGCGACAAATTGATTTTATGATGATTGCTCTTCTATATATCATTGTTTTTATTATGGTTCTAGATTTGTGGGAATTTGATCCCTATTCTTTTACGTGTTCAAAAATTGGTAAACTAATTTTCGAAAAAACATTTAGTATTTTCACAATCATTGTAGTTGCTCTTTTTCTTAATCGAGGAGGGATGGGGCTTCTTAATAAATATTTAAACTCAGAGAACGTTATCCAGAACGAAACGCACAAGCAAAAAATGGCCCGCTTTAAAACAATCCATAGCGTCAGTCGAAATGTCCTCCGTATTGCCATATGGACGCCGGCTGTTTTGTTTATCATTGTCGAGATGGATATAGATATTATCCCTATTTTAGCTCCCCTTACGCTCTTAGGCGCTGCCCTTGCCTTTGGTGTGCAGTCCATCGTAAAGGATTTCTTTTCTGGGTTCTTCATGCTCCTAGAGGATGCTTTTGCTGTGGGCGACTTGGTTATCATTAATGGCCAGATGGGCCGCATTGAATCCTTAACGGTACGCGTTGTGCGCCTTCGTGCCACCGATGGTTCTCTCTTCACATTTCCCTATGGAAATATCACAAGCCTGTGTAATCAAAACAGAGATTTTTCAGCAGCTGTCATGCTTTTCGAAGTGGGAGTGGAGGCAGATATGAATAAAGTTTATGAACTGCTCGAAAAAATTTCAAAGGACCTGAGAAAAGATCCTAAAACCCGTTCTCTCGTGGTTGATTCGGTTCAAATTGATGGAATAAATGAGGTCAGTGATCATGCCCTCCAGATCCGCGCAGTTATAAAGACAAAGCCCAGTATGCACTATAAAGTTAAGTGGGCTTTCAATCTACTTTTAAAACAATACCTTGAGGCTTATGGCATTCCTGCTCCAACTCCACGGCAGAAAGCTTTTAACTATGTCGTTGAAAAGTAATAAATCTTTTTTTAACTCTTTTTTAACTTTTATAAGCTGCTTGTTTTAAAGGATTGTTTGGGATTGACTCATTAACAATACATGCATTTCAATGCGTTAGCCGATCTGGCCTTGGATCAAAAAAAATGATACTTATATACATGAGAGTAAAAATTAACACTTAGTTAAGATTGCTCTAGTTTGACAACATAGAAGGCGGAGGATTAAAAATGGCTAAAGCACTATCTTTTTCATGTGGAAACCACGTTGTGTACCCAGCACATGGTATTGGAAAAATTAAATCAATCGAAACTCACGAAGTTGGCGAGCAGTCTCTTGAAATGTTTGTGATCTCCTTTGAAAAAGATCGAATGACCTTACGCCTTCCTGTTGCAAAAGCAAAAATGTCGGGTTTACGACCCGTGTGCACAACCAAAGAAATGGCTAGTGCTATTAACGCCTTAAAAGTCCGAAAGGGAGTTCGCCGCACCATGTGGAGCCGGAGAGCTCAAGAGTATGAAGCAAAAATTAATTCGGGAGATCCGGTATTCTTAGCAGAAGTCGTGCGTGAACTGTATCGAACTTCAAACCAACCGGATCAATCCTATAGCGAACGACAAGTCTATCAAAATGCAATCACACGCCTTGCGGGAGAAATTGCAGCTGTTGAAAGTATCCAACATGATCAAGCCGTTCAGAAAGTAGAAAAAATCTTAGAAGCAGCCTAATTTTTCCACAATCCCTGATTTTTCTTGATTTTTTGAGAAAACTCAGGGATTTTTGCATTTAAACAAAATTCAAATGAAATGGAAAAGATGGTAATTCAACAAACAGACGTGGTTATTATTGGAGCAGGCCCTGTGGGTCTTTTTGCAGTCTTTGAGTGTGGCATGATGGGCTTAAAATGCCATGTTATCGATACCTTAGAGATGGTAGGGGGGCAATGTACAGCTCTTTATCCAGAAAAGCCCATTTTTGATATTCCCGCTTTTCCAAAAATCTTAGCCGCAGACCTTATTGAAAATCTTAAAAAACAAGCAGAACCTTTTGATCCTGTTTACCATATGGGACAACAGCTTATAAGCCTCGAAAAGACGCCAGAGAATCAATGGTTGCTCGCCACGTCAACGGGAACAACTTTGCACGCAAAAGCCGTCCTAATTGCTGCAGGTGTGGGATCCTTTGGACCCAATCGTCCACCTTTGGAAGGCATTGAGGAATTTGAAGGAAAGAGTATTTTCTACTACATCAAAAATAGAGAAGCTTTTCGAGGCACCCGTCTTGTCATTGCAGGGGGGGGAGACTCGGCAGTCGATTGGGCTATTTCCTTGTCCGAGCTCGCAGAAAAAGTCACCGTGGTTCATCGCCGCCCTAAATTTAGGGCAGCCCCAGAAAGCGAATTTCAACTCAAACGCCTTGCAGCGGAAGGTGTCATCGAGCTTGCCATACCATTTCAATTGGAAGGCCTTGTTGGACAGACAGGCCACCTTAAAGCGGTTATCATTAAATCTTTAGAGGGGGAAATTAAAGAAATCCCAGCAGATATCTTGTTGCCTTTCTATGGTCTTTCCATGAATCTAGGCCCCATCGCGCAGTGGGGTCTTCAACTTGAGGGGGCCCACATCAAAATTAACCCAAATGACTGCTCAACGAGTCTTCCAGGCGTGTTTGCTATTGGGGATATAGCAACGTACGGACATAAGCTTAAGCTCATTCTTACCGGATTTGCCGAAGCTGCCCTTGCCGCCCACGCTATCCGATCTTATATTCATCCAGAGGCGGTCTATCATTTTGAATATTCGACAACGAGTGGGGTGCCAGCTCAGTAGCCCCTTACGAACGTCATTCCCGATACCTACCTTACACCATAAACTGTTCCTTTAAGATCCGCTCCTCTAGATTGTGATCGTGATCAAAGAGCAAAGTCACACCGAGCTTTTTCATTTGACGCACAGTAACAGAAGAAACGTCACGAACTTCGGTAAAGTC
This sequence comes from Alphaproteobacteria bacterium, assembly GCA_013815465.1. Lineage (GTDB taxonomy): Bacteria > Pseudomonadota > Alphaproteobacteria > UBA9655 > UBA9655 > UBA9655. The sequence goes on from JACDGE010000008.1 coordinate 26,746, forward strand.
TGCAACCGCACTGACGGGTCGCTTGTGTGATTCAAGGATGGTGAACTTCACTTCAGCGTTCTCAGACAGAAGAGCCCCTTTCCAACGGCGTGGACGAAAGGCACTAATAGGGGTGAGAGCAAGGACAGGAGTTTCTAAGGGGATAATGGGCCCATGGGCTGAAAGGTTATAGGCCGTACTTCCCGCGGGCGTGGCAACCAGAATCCCATCACACACAAGCTCGGGAAGACGAACAACACCATCTACAGATATCTCAATCTTGGCAGCTTGTCGCGTTTCTCGTAATAACGAGACTTCATTAAAGGCGAGCGCCTTTGTGGGAGCTCCCCCGTTTTGATAAACATTCATTTCAAGGGGATATAAATGCGTCGGAATGGCTTTGTTCAGACGGCTTAAAAAATTGTCTGGAGAAAAAGCATTCATTAAAAAACCTACGCTTCCGCAATGCAGCCCATAAAGGGGAATTTTTGCTTCAAGGTAGTGATGCATAACTTCAAGCATATAACCATCTCCCCCCAGGACCACTAAAACCTCGGCGTTCAAAGGATCTATGAATGGGTACATAGATTCAAGAACGGCCCTTGCCTTAAGAGCTTCTGGAGCGGGGGAAGAAAGAAAAGCTATTTTTTTCATGCGTACCCTATTGATGACATAATTTTACTCTATAATGCCACTGTTGCTCAAAAAAAGGTATAGAGAAAGATTGGGTAGGGTTAAAAGCGGGGTTTTTTTGTACTGTCATCACCTGGGGTCGTTACCACATCTCAACCCCTACTCCCTCTGGTATTCCTCCTTAAACTATGGCATTTTTTAAACCATGAGCAAAACACCACTCGCAGAACGACTACGACCCCAGTCCCTTGAAGATGTAATTGGCCAAAAGCACCTCATTGGTCCTGGCAAGCCTTTATCTCGTATGGTCGAGAAGGGACAAATGTATTCAATTATTTTTTGGGGGCCACCGGGGACAGGAAAAACGAGTATCGCCCACATATTGGCAAAATCATGTGGCCTGCCCTTCGTGACCCTTTCCGCGATTTTTTCTGGCGTTGCCGATCTACGAAAAGTCTTTGAGGAAGCCAAAAAATCTTTTGAAAAAGGCCTCTCTACCCTGCTGTTTGTCGACGAAATCCACCGCTTTAATCGCGGACAACAGGATAGTTTTTTACCCTATGTAGAAACGGGTATGATTACCCTGGTGGGGGCGACCACAGAGAATCCTTCCTTCGAGCTCAATGGAGCGCTTCTATCACGCTGCCAGGTTTTCACATTACACCGTCTTTCTGCAGACGATTTAGAGGAAATTTTACAGAAGGCCGAAGATTTCATAGATCGCCCTTTGCCCTTAACAGAGAACGCAAAAACCTTTTTGGTTGATATGGCCGATGGGGATGGGCGGGCGCTCTTGAACCTTGTTGATGTGATCGAGGAGGAAACACCCTGCCAGCCCTTCGGCCCCCCTGAACTTGCAGAGCTTATGACAAAAAGAGCTCCTTTGTATGATAAAGCTCAGGAAGGCCATTATAACCTCATCAGCGCCCTCCATAAGTCTATGCGGGGGGTCGGACCCAGACGCCGCTCTTTATTGGTTCGCACGCATGCTAGAGGGGGGAGAGGATCCCCTTTATATCGGACGGCGGATGATTCGCTTTGCCTCAGAGGATGTGGGCCTTGCGGATCCTCACGCGTTGGTGCAAGCCCTTGCAGGCGTCGCTGCCTACGAGCGTCTGGGATCTCCTGAAGGAGAGTTAGCCCTTGTTCAAGTTCTCGTTTATTTGGCAACCGCCCCCAAATCCAATGCTCTTTATAAAGCCTATCCCAAAGCGTTGAAGGAAGCCCGGGTTTCTGGCTCGTTGATGCCGCCAAAGCATATTCTCAATGCCCCCACGGCGTTGATGAAAAAGGAAGGGTACGGGGGGGGCTATGTTTATGATCATGATACACCGGACGGATTTTCAGGCCAAAATTACTTTCCTGACGAGATGAACCGAAAAACATTCTATCGGCCTGTCGAGCGAGGGTTCGAGCGAGATATTCAAAAGCGTCTCACCTATTGGCAAAATTTGAGAAGAAACAAAGAGTGAGATGGCGTCCCCTACGGGATTCGAACCCGTGTTGCCGCCGTGAGAGGGCGGTGTCCTAGGCCTCTAGACGAAGGGGACATAACCTGCCTTGTACCCTAAGTTCCATCTTGAATCAAGGTAATTTATAAATAACTGTAACTGCTGTCCATAGGCAAGGCTTACGCGGTTAAAAATCAGTTAATAATCTATTTCCTAAAAATTAACCTTTCTTTGTTACCCATAAAGGGAAAAGAAACTTTTTTTGAGGAAAACACAATGAAATCCCTTAGCCTTATCACTGCTCTTCTGATATCCACCGTGAGCATCCAAGCAAAACCAATGTCCAATTGTCATCACAGTTGCTTTGAGCAAAAATATAAATGCAATATTGATAAAGCCTATCTATTGAATAATTGTGATGGGGCATTAGCAGATTGCAAAGTAAGTTGCGATAGTAAGGATGGGAAAAAACAGTATGCTTCCACTTCAATCTCCCCTTTGGAAATTTCCTTCTAATCTTATGTTGAGGGCTGACTCAAAATTTCTAAGCGCGTCAATCCGTAAGTAGCGCCTATAATCATCAGGCTGCCCAAGATGGTCCAAAGGGTAGGTATTTCTTGAAAGAAGAGGTATCCAACCGGAATGGCAAAGCACATCCGGGTATACTCAAACGGTGCAAGGTAGGAAGGATTGGCAAATTTTAAGGCGCTTACCGAGCAAAATTGAGAGAAAACGCCAAGGCCCCCAATGATGGTCAAGGTTATGAGGTCAGACGTGTCAGGGGTTTTCCAAAGACTCAATGCGAGAAGCCCTGCAATCAGTGTGGTCACTGTATTGGCATATAACATGATGGTAAGCGTGCTTTCTGTGCGGGACAGGAGCTTCACACAAATAATCGAAAGGGCCGCAAAAAGATTGGCAAGAATCTCGACCCACACCCCTAAACTGATAGCCAGTTCATGGGGGCGAACCATAACAAGGACACCTAAATACCCAAAGATAATAAAGGCCCACTTGGGAAGAGAGACAGAATCCTTTAAAAGAATCATAGAAAGGATGGTCGTAAATAAGGGGCCCGTCATCCCAATTGATGTGGCCAAAGCAAGGGGCAAATTTCGATAGGCATAATAAGTACACCCCATGGCAAGCCCCACACAAATAACACGGGTCAGATGAAGGACAGGACGGGAAGTTACGAATCCTTTCAAGCCAGCCTGAAAAACGAAGGGACTAAAAAAAATGAGTCCAAAGAAATAGCGCATAAAAAGAATGACAATACTATCGATTTCTGGAGAAAGGGTTTTTGCAAAAGCCATGGCCGAGCTAAAGGTTAGGGCCCATAGCAACATAAACCCCGCCCCTATCAGTTTGGGGGAAACGACTCCTTTGGATGCAAAAATTCCCACTTCACGCATTATTTCTTTCCTTCTTTTTGATAATATAGGAAGAAATTCGAAAATTACAATGTTTAAGGGCAATCTTGTTAAGATCTGACATATTTTTCCTGATTGCTATCAATACTCAATTGAATGTATAGGCTTCATTTTTCCCAGGTGTATTAATAATATCTCGCTTGTTAAGGCGGAAAATTTTCTTGTATTTTTGGTTACAGCTAGTCTCTTCAAACAATGTATATTGTTATCATTTGGTTCACTTTTATAATGTAATCTAATTCAAAAGTAATAAAAATCGAATGTGAGGCACCCTTTATGAGCTTTGTATCCCTTAATCCCGCGACTGGGAAAATACTCTCTACCTATCCAGAAATGGATTTAAAAGGCGCACGGGAAGACCTTAAAAAAAGTCATGAGGCATTTAGACTTTGGAGAACCTCCCCCTTTCAAATAAGAGCAGCTTGTATGAAAAAAGCCGCAGAAAAGCTTACAGCAGAAAAACATGCCCTTGGGGAATTAATGACCCAAGAGATGGGCAAGCCTATCCTTCAAGCATATGCTGAAATTGAAAAATGTGCATGGTTATGTGAGTATTTTGCGGAAAAAGCAGAAATTTTTCTCCAACCTGAGCTTGTCGAAACTGACGCCCATAAAAGTTATATTGCGTATGAGCCCTTAGGCGTAATTCTTGCAATTATGCCATGGAACTTCCCTTTTTGGCAGGTCTTTCGAGCGGCCATCCCAGCCTTGATGGCAGGGAATGCCATGGTTTTAAAACATGCCTCAAATGTTTCAGGATGCGCTCTCGCGATTGAGAAAATTTTTAAAGAGTCAGGGTTGCCTGAAGAGCTCTTTCAAACTCTTCTCGTCACAAGCACAACAGCGCTGTCTCTCATTGAATCTCCTCATGTCCAAGGGGTCACTTTAACAGGCAGTTTAGGGGCTGGAAAAAGTGTAGGAGCTCAAGCGGGGAAATTTATAAAAAAGTGTGTTCTGGAACTTGGAGGAAGTGACCCTTATGTTATATTGGAGGATGCTGATATTGAAGAAGCCGCCTCCATTTGTGCGAAGAGTCGTCTGCTAAACTCAGGGCAGAGTTGTATCTCAGCAAAACGGTTTATTATTGTCGAAAACCAGTTTGAGAAATTTGAAGAGCTGTTCCTGGGAGAGATGAAGAAGGCCGTTCTTGGGAATCCTTTTGATGAAAAAAAAACGGTTGGACCTCTCGCGCGTATCGACTTGAGAGATATCCTCCACAAACAAGTTTTGGAAAGTATGGATTTAGGAGCCAAATGTCTTCTCGGAGGCTATATACCAGAGGGACCAGGCTCATTTTATCCCCCAACCCTCTTAACGAGAATACAAAAAGGTATGCCCGCTTATGAAGAAGAACTGTTCGGTCCTGTTGCAGCCCTTATCATAGCCCAAAATGAGCCAGAAGCTCTTCAAATTGCGAATGATTCTGGATATGGTCTTGGAGCTGCCGTCTTTACCCAGAATAAACAAAAAGGAGAAGAGATCGCTTTAAAAGGTCTTGAAGCAGGAAGCTGCTTCGTAAATGCTTTCGTTAAATCTGATCCCCGCCTTCCTTTTGGAGGAATAAAAGAAAGCGGCTTTGGACGAGAACTTTCATGCCATGGGATTAGAGAATTCGTTAATTGCAAAGCGGTTTATATTATGTAAGCCTACGCTATAGTCGCTCGTTATCTAGACCCCTATAACCACGTGGTGCGGCAGTTGAACAGGAGCTTTCAGCCCTCCTATCCCCCAGTAGGTTAATCCAACAGCGATAAGAGCAAAGACGGTTCCAAACATCATATCCACAGAAAGGCCATAAACGAAAGCAGAATCAATCCAACTTAAAAGTTGCGGCACTTGATCAGAAGAAAAATCCTTAAGCTGAAAGGCTGAATGTTCGACTTTTGAGATCGCTTCTACCAGAGTGTGATGTTGTTGGGCAGAAAGTTCCAAGCCATGTTGGTGACTGCTCTCCAAAAGAGAATTGCGGCCAAAAAGCACAAGAAGGCTCGTGGCTAAGATAACGCTTAAGGTATTGCCCATCATCATAAACATCATATAGACCCCCGAGGCTACGTTAAGATCTTTTTGAGGGGCAGACCAGAGCATAGCTGTGTTACACGCTGTAAAGTATGTTCCCAGACCCATCCCTGCAAGCAATAAACAGAAAAGGACATAAGGAAGAGTGGATTCGGCGCCCAACCCAACCATGAGGCCCATTGCAATAGCTGTTACGAACCCTCCAAAAATCATAGGGATCTTAATCCCTAAAAGATCAATCAGCTTGCCCCCCACGGGGGACAAAAGTCCCATGGTGAGTGTCATGGCGATAAAAATAAGACCTGTCTCATAGGTTGAGTAGTGAAGCGTATTTTGTAAATAAAGTGCCATTAAAACCAGAATCATAGAAAAGTTCATAGCCATAAAAAACTCACCGATCGTCGCTGCCATATAGGGTCTATTGCGGAATAGATGGGAGGGGACCATAGGAACGATACTTCGCTTGTTCCAAATAATAAAAGCCCCAATTAGAATCAGCCCCAGACCAATGACGGCCCAGAGTTCGGAACTGGCAACACCCAAAAGCTCAATTTGATTGAGCCCATAAACTGCAATGCAGAGGCCGCTCACCAACAAAAAGGTACCCACAAAATCTATTTTCTGTTTTTCTGCAGGTAATTCATCCTTTGGCGCATACATCATAAGAATAGCAATGACAATTAATCCTAAAGGAATATTAACATAAAAAATCCACCGCCAACTCATTTCTTGAATAATAAAGCCCGCAATCGTGGGCCCTGTGGCAAGACCCAGTCCACAAAAAGTGATAATCACACCCATAACAAAACCTTGCTGCTCTGGGGGAGTAAGAGTAAAAATGCTGGCCCAAGCAGGCGCTGTAAAAACGGCCGCTCCCACCCCTTGAAGAACACGACCAAAAATAAGCATTTCCATGGACTGCCCGACGCCAGTCATGACGGATCCCCCCATAAAAATAAGTAACCCTGTAACCAAGCAAGTCCGCTTTCCATAAAGATCTGCAAGTCGCCCTGCAGGAATCACAAGGGCCGCCCAGACAAGAACATAAGCGCTTAAAAGCCATTGTAATGTACTAAGATCCGCGTCGATTTCTTCTGCAATCGGTACAAGGGTGAGGTTGACGGCAGTATAATCAATATTTGTTAAAAAAAGTAAAATTCCAATGGCTATTAATACCATCCAAGAACGTAAGGAAATTTGGGAGGAGGACGTCATTTTTTTGTCTCGACAATAGGAAAGTTTCAGTAAAAGCTTTCTAATGTAGTGCGAGAGAAATAAAAAAGCAACCGGTTTTGGGTTAAAGGGAGCCCTCAAAAGCGACTCCCCCTACTTTGAGGGCTCTATCCTAATCCTAGAAAATACTTTTTCTATTTTTTCATGGGCAAAATAAGCAATGGGAAAAACCACCGCAAGGGCTGTAAAAAGCGCAAGGTAAACATTATAGCCCTTTTCAAGCATGTAGTAGATTATTGTATACCCAGGCAAGACCTGGCAAACGTATAAAGGATAACTAATCTTTGCAAACCAATCCATCGTCTTACCGGCATAGGTACTGCTTTTTTGCTTGATGTTGGTGAAAAAAAGACTACACCCAAAGAGAAAAATCCCTAAGTAGTAAGCGTTCATCAGGTAAGGTCTGGAATATTGAGCAAGAGGGGACACAAAACACCCTAATAAAAGAAATCCTAATAGGATAAATTTTAACAGAGAAATCTTTTTGTTATAGTAGGAATAATAACAAACCCCCATTGTGATAAGTAATGAATATTTAATGTCTTTATTGAAATTATACACAAGGTACCTATAAGAAGATTCCTCGAACTCCCCGTACTCCCTTAGAACGAACCCCATGGCGCAAAGTACAAGAAAAGAAACGGTCATGGCTTCAAGAAATCGATGCCTCCAAAAATACCACACAATTGCTGCAAAAATGTAAAACTTGACTTGGATCTCTAAGCTCCACACGGACCCATCAATATAAGCATAATGAAAAATATCCCTTGTCCAGAAAAAGTAAGCAAACATGTGGTCAAAAGAATAAGGAAATATATCCTCCCGTAATTGAGAAAAAATGAAAACAAATACGAGACCAAGCGCAAAACAAAAGGCGTAACTGGGCCACAAGCGCAAAAATTTATGGACCAAGAAAGGACGAACTAAATTGTATTTTTCAAGGGAAGGCTGAATAAAAAAGCCGGACATTAAAAAAAAGAAGGCGACCCCTAAGTGGCCAATATTAAACGGAATTGCGAGCACATAGGAGAGATAAGCGGGATCGACTAAATCAAGAGGCTCCGCATTGATTAAGCCAGCTGACATGTCTTGATCTGTAAAGAAAAAAACAAAAAAATGGAAAAAGAGAACGAGTAAAGCGCTTGAGCCTCTAATCACATTTAAAAAAGGTAATTCGTTTTTATACATATTTTAAACCCTGAAATAATTATTACGACTTATCATAGCAATGATGTAACAACTAATCATAACTTTTCAATAGTAAAAAGTATAAATCAAAAGAAACTCAGCGTCCAGCCCACAAAAAATAGTTTACATCTATTGAGGACGAAAATCCCCATCCCCGTACGGGTGAATAAGAAAGCCCCGTGATATCCTGATTTCCGAACCCATGGGACAATAGAATTCGGGAAAGGTCTTGGGGAGATCGAAACTTAGCCCACGAATGGGTCCCAGGAGGCGCCCACCTTAACACATACTCAGCAGCAATAATGCCCAAGAGGTAAGATTTGAGAGTCTGGTTAAAGGTAGTCACCATCATTCCCCCATGGGGCTTCAACCGAGCTACACAGGTCTCTAAAAAGCCTTCATGGTCTGTGATGTGTTCAATGACTTCTGAGGCTATGACGACGTCGAAAAGGGGAAATTCTTGGGGCAAATCCTCAACAGCACAAGACAGGTAAGTAAGGGGAAGCCCCATCTCTTCCGCGTGCCGTTTTGCAACCCTGATATTTTCGGGGATAAGATCGATCCCTATAACTTCTGCCCCAAGTCGAGCGAGCGGTTCACAAAAAACCCCTCCCCCACACCCCACATCTAAAATCCGAAGCCCTTGGAGCGGTTTCACCTCATGTTCACAAAGCCCAAAATGAATACCCACTTTTTCCTTTAGAAAAGCGATACGGAAAGGATTGATGGCATGCAGTTGCTTAAAAGGCCCCTGCCCTTCCCACCAGTGAGCGCTGAGATTTTGAAAATGGATGAGCTCTTCTGCGTCGGGTTTAGTGCGTATCATCTCTCTTCTATAGCTTGTTGTTCTGCTTAAAACAAGCTAGGGGGTCGAGGCCCGCAGATATGCTCACCATAAAACAGCTGCTTTTCATATATTCTTTATGACCGTAGCAGTAATTATAAAGGGGGATAAATTAAGTCCCCTTTTTTTGTGCCTAAATTTTTTCAAAGACAGAAACCAAATATTCTGCTAATTGATTAAGTATAAATTAACCCTCGAGAGATTATTTTTTGCAAGATTTTACAGGAAATTGGGCTTATATCGCTGAGTTTGTTCAAAACTGGGGGTATCTCGCGGTTTTTTTAGGGTCAATGATTGAAGGTGAATCGGTCATCTTTATCGCGGGATTTTTCGCCCACGAGGGGTATTTATCGCTCCCTAAAATTATTCTGGTCTCGTTCGTTGGCACCCTTTTTGCAGACCAAGCCCTGTATTTTGTTGGTCGACATTATGGAAATCCCTTCATTAATCGCTTTCCCTCCTTTAGGCCAAGAGCTGATAAAGCTTTTAATCTTTTAAGGCGTTACGACAATATTTTTATTCTAAGTTTCCGATTTATTTATGGTATTCGTATTATAAGCCCCGTAGTCATTGGCGCCAGTGGCGTTGGGGTCAAGCGTTTTATTCTTTTAAATCTTATTGCAGCTCTTATTTGGTCCGTTGGAAGCTGTGTTGCAGCTTACTTTTTCGCTCACCTAATTCTAGAATATCTCCATCTTATGCCTAAAATCATCCTCGGTCTTGTTCTTCTTGGCGGAGGGATGTGGTATGGCATTCATAAATGGCGAAATCGAAAGAAATCTTAAAAGAGGAACCGTTCATGTCTCATCAATATCCTGTAAATTGGAAAGAATTTTATAGAAATGCCCAAGCTTTGGCATGGAGGCTTAAGGAAATTCAAGAATGGAAAGGTATTATTGCAATCACGCGAGGGGGATTGGTGCCTGCTGCCATTATGGCCCGAGAGCTTGAGATTCGGAAAATTGATACGATTGGCATTGTGAGTTATGGCGAGGATGATAAACAAGCTGATCTCAACGTCATCAAAGACTGCGAAGTTGAAGAGGGAGGAGCCGGATGGCTTATCGTAGACGACTTAGTTGATACGGGCTTGACCGCAAAAATTGTTCGAAAAATGCTCCCGCATGCACACATTACGGCGATCTATGCTAAACCTTTAGGGAAAAGCTATGTGGATACCTTTATGACCGAGGTCAGCCAAGATACCTGGATCGTTTTCCCTTGGGAAGAAGATATTGATATGGGCAATTGAAAAAATTGATTTTCCCAAAAAAATGTGTAGAATGATAAATGTAAGCTGAGAGAGTTATGCCTCTTCATCCTTCATGATTTGGCGAAGCTCTTCCTGCATTTCCTTCCGAACTTCTGTTGTATCTGAATAACCATGACAACTTATCGCATGCTCGGTGGCGGCCTTTAGCACTTCTTCTTCCGTTCCCATTATACAAAGGCTGCAGTTCGTATCACTAGGAAACCAACGGCAGTCGATAACTTTTCTCTTTTCTTCCATGATATGCTCCAAAAGGTTAGGTTTACCGTAGAGAGGAGCTTATCAAAATTTTATAAAGATTGTATTAATACGGTTTTTTAAGGAGGAAGTAAAAAATTCCAACATTATCCCTTCCTTTTTGTATAAATAATCACCATAATTATCTTATGGACACATTAAAAATGAACATTGATTTATTAGCCCTTGAAGCCGTAGCGCTCGCTGAACAAGCGGGGGAACTCATTTGCGAAATTTATAAAGAGAACCCCCAGGTTTTTGAAAAGAAAGACGGATCTCCCGTAACCCAAGCTGATCGCCAAAGCCATTTTTTTCTGAAAGTGCATTTGGAACAACTGAGCCCTCACATTCCTGTTATTTCAGAAGAGGATGAAAGCTCTTGGACTCTTAAAAGTCCTCTTTATTGGCTCGTGGATCCATTGGATGGGACGAAAGGATTTATTGCAAAAACAGGAGAGTTTTGTATCAATATTGCCCTCATGAAAGATAACCATCCCATTCTGGGGATCATTCATATTCCCCTGACCCATGAAACCTTTTATGGGTATGGAGGGAAAGCTGTACGCCACCATAAGGGAAACACGTCTAGGCTACACACACGCCCTCTCTCTGCCCAGGGGATGACCCTTTTACTGGGGGGTTACGGTAAGAAGCACAAAGAACAAGAAGACTTCTTTTTGAAAGCCTACCCTATTGCTAGAATTGAACGGGTTCGGAGTGCTATTAAATTTGCCCTCATTGCCTCAGGGAAGGCCGATCTTTATATACGATTTGAGGCATGCAGTGAATGGGATACGGCAGCAGGACAGGCGCTTGTAGAAGCAGCGGGGGGAATCATGACAAATCTTGATGGCTCTCCATTTCTTTATGGCAAACCTGGATTGCTAAATCAGGAATTTGCTGTTTTTGGGAAGAAGCCATGACCCATGCTCAGATAGAAGAAGCTTCCCGCATTCTACAAAATGGCGGGCTTATAGGCCTTCCAACAGAAACCGTCTATGGCTTGGCCGCTGATGCGACTCAAGATTTGGCCATCGCAGCCATTTTTGAGAAAAAGAAGCGTCCGACATTCAACCCCTTGATTATTCATGACCTTTCAAGTCAAGCGTTGCAAGAGTATGTTGTGTGGAATGAAAAAGCAGAAGCCCTCGCCCTTGCCTTTTGGCCGGGTCCTTTAACACTCGTTTTGCCAAGACGAGAGATATCTTCCCTTTCTCTGTTAGTGAGCGCCGGGCTTAATTCACTGGCTGTGAGGGTTCCTAACCACCCTATCGCATTATCTCTCTTAAAAGCTTATGGAAAACCCCTTGCAGCTCCAAGTGCCAATCCTTCAGGAAAGATCAGTCCTACGCATGCTAACCATGTAAGGCAGGACTTTCCCGATTTGTTTGTTCTCGATGGGGGAGAAACATTCGTGGGTCTGGAATCAACAATTATAGATTTAACAGGTCAATTCCCTGTGCTTTTGAGGCCTGGAGGTCTTTCACAGGAAAAAATTGAATCAGTTGTTGGATCTTTAGGGGCCCCTCTCACAGGTTCGATTAAAGCACCCGGGATGATGACAAGCCATTATGCTCCTTCATTGCCACTCAGACTTAATGCACGTGACCCCCTCAATGGTGAAGCATATTTGGCTTTTGGAGATACCTTACACAAAGGAAAAGATGTCATGAATCTGAGCACAACCGGAAATTTAGTTGAGGGGGCCGCCAATTTTTTTAAGATGCTAAGACTTCTTGACCAATCTGATTGTCATGGTATTGCTGTTGCCCCGATCCCTCTGACAGGGCTCGGAGTTGGGTTAAATGATCGGCTGATGCGGGCAGCTGCGCCTCGCGAGCTTTGACAAAGAGAATAATTAAACCTGCTGTTAAGACGACGAGCGATAGCCAATAGTTTCGCCATGCATTATGGGTCATTTCAGCGCAAACAAATCCGAAAGTGATTGTTGCATTACAAACAGCTATAGATAAACGGTCTTTAACATACCTTTCTACCATATAAAAAAGGGAAGAGAAGAAGAGAGCATATAAGATACCCCCTATTATTCCCAATTCAGCATAGGCTTGAATACTATTGTTATGCGGGTGGAGAGTGCGCTCATATCCTGGAGCGAGATAGAGTTCAGTTGGTAAATATAAATATCGAGAGGATTCTGCTCCCCACCCTAAGAGAGGGTTCTCAAAAAATTTTTTCGAAAAGTACTCCCACGATATCAAACGGTGGTAAAAACTCTTGTTCATAAGCCATTTTAGATAAGGAGATTGAGCTACCATCGATGGGGGAAAAATATAAGTATAGAATAAGGGAGAAAAAATTAAAAAAGCATAAGAAGAAATTATTCCGATTCGTGTGATCAAAAAAGGCATAAAATAACTTAAACCAAATATAATAATTCCTAAAATAGTTCCATAAAGGGCTGTCTGACAAAACGTAAGAACAATCAGACAAAAGAAGAAGCAGAAAATAAAAATTGCACGTACTTTCCCTTCATATATCCATAGGAAACCACACCCTACAAAAGCCACCAATCCTAAGATAGAGCCTGTTGGTTTCATTCTTAGCATGTAGGGAGAAACTTTTTCGTAGTTAAGTAGGTCTCTTAAAAAAGTGTCCATGAAAATTTGACAAATGATAAGGAGCATAAGAAAAAACCCCGCAATCTTTATAATGGCATAGGCCTTGTAAATAAGATTTGGCGTTGCTTTCATCAGGCATGAAAAAAAATAAAGAGAAAAAATAAAAGTACACGATAATCCGATAAATGCTTTTAGAGCTGCGATCTGGTTCTCTGCCCAAAAAACGCTCATCCCAATCCAGGTTAACAAAAGCATAAAAATAACTAAGGATGAGGGGAATTGAAGAGAAATTTTTTTTATTCCTCCTTCCGACCGAATAACCATAAAAGTAAGAACAGGCAATAGATAGGACATAGTTTTGTATGAATATACCCCCCCTATAGCCATAATTAATCCTAAAGTAATTAGCGTTAAATTTTCATATGAATGTGTTTTGTTCAAGATAAATTAAACTTCCATTTATATAGGTTTTACTAACAACAATTCCAGATAAATTGTCCTCACGATAATAACAAAATAAATAACGCAGATAATAAATTTAAGCAAGTTATTTTTGATTTGATAACGATTCTCCTTTCCCTTGTCAGCTCAGGATCATCAATTAACTAGATTTTTATCTTTTAACTCCATACTGAAATTAAATAGACTCACGATAAGGAGAAACCTTCATGAAGAAGCATAAAATAACCTGGGTTTTAGTTGCAGACGGCACAAGAGCTAGAATTTTTGTTAAAGAATTTAAAAGCCTCAGTAATGCATTGGGCCAAGACTTTGTTAGTGATAACTTAAGAGATAGTGAAATATACATGGATAAGCCAGGACGTTCCTATGATAGTTCGAACCCCACTCGTCATGCCTATCAGCCACGTACAGATTGGCACGAGTATCAGAAAAGGCTTTTTGCAAAAGATCTCTGTACAATCTTAGATAAAGCCAATGAAAATGCCGACTTTGATGAATTGATCATCATTTCTCCTCCCAAAATGCTGGGAGATATAAGAAGTTATCTTGCCAAACAAATTTTGTCAAAAGTCACAGCTGAAATCCCAAAAGATATTTCCAAACTCTCAGAATATGACTTGTTAAATTATCTTGAACAGGAAGTGTGACTATAGGACTATTAAATGGATTTTAAAATCCATTTAATGCTGTACACAAAAAAAGTTGTGCAGCCTAAGCTGCAAATCCATAATGAAACAAACCATATCCAGGGCGTGATTTTTTGATTACCGAACATTTCTAATTACTCCATTTAATAAAGGTGCTGCTGGCCTGATTTACCGCGAAAGACGTAGTAGGAATAAATCGTATGTCCTAAAATAATAGGGAGAAAAATAGCGACGCCCACTAGCATCAAAGACAGGGATTTTGGATCTGCGGCTGCTTGCCATAAAGAAACTTTATAAGGAACAATCCACGGCCAAAGGCTTATGGAAAGCCCTATATACCCTAAGCAAAAGAGGGCTAGAGAAAGCAAGAATGGGGCTATCTCTTTTTGCCTGCGGAGACTCCGATAGAGGATGATGAAAGTCACAGCAGTTATTAAAGGAATGGGAGAGAGATAGGCTAAATTCGGCATACTGAACCATCTCCAAAAAATCTCATCACTTAAGAAAGGAACCCACAAACTGACAAGACCCATAAATGCAGCAACATATATCATCACATATAATGCTGTCTTGCGGGCCCAAGCTTGTGTATTTTCATCTGTTTTCATAATGGTCCACGTCGACCCCAGAAGCGCATAACCAAAAACGACAGCTATCCCAGTCATAATAGAAAATGAATTGAGCCAATCAAAGCCAGCCCCTACGAAAGCGCGCCCACTAACTTTTACCCCTTGAACAAAAGCACCCAGGATTACGCCTTGAAAGAAGGCCGCACTTAGAGAACCAAAGTGAAAGGAATAATCCCATATTTTGCGAGTGTTTCCATAGGCTTTAAAACGGAATTCAAAGGCGACGCCTCTAAAAATTAATCCTAAAAGCATCAATATAATGGGAATATAAAAAGCTGGCATAACAATAGCATACGCTAAAGGAAAGGCTGCCAACAATCCTCCTCCTCCGAGAACGAGCCAGGTTTCATTCCCGTCCCAAAAAGGTGCAATGGAATTCATCATTTTGTTGCGGCAATCCTCACTTGGGGCAAAGGGGAAAAGGATGCCGACACCTAAATCAAAACCATCCAAAAGGACATAGAGCAAAATAGAGAGAGCGATAATCCCTCCCCAAACTAAAGGTAGATCGACAGTGAGAGAAAAGTCGGGCATGGTTGTTTATAATTCCTTCAAATAGGGGTCGCTAAAAGACTATGAGATCCATAAACATTCTCACCTTTAACAGCAGAAGTTGGACCTTGAGAAAGTATCTTTACAATATAATAAACCCCAGCGCCAAAAATAAAGAAGTAGACGATAACAAAAGCAATAAGCGATAAAAAGATGTGTTGACCTAACACGGGAGAACTAGCATCAGCCGTTCTCATTTGACCATAAACAATATAAGGTTGCCGCCCAACTTCTGTGACAAACCAACCAGCTAAAATAGCAATAAACCCAGAAGGACTCAGGGCAATACACCATCGCTGAAACCATATTGTGGTAAATAGTTTTTTGCAAAAATAAAGCCATATGGCGAAGAGGCCCGTTAAAGCCATCAAAAGGCCAATACCAACCATCACTCTGAACGACCAGAAAACAATAGGCACAGGCGGTCTTTCTTGCTTGGGCCAAGCTTTCAACCCTTTGACTTCACCCTCCAGACTATGGGTGAGAATGAGACTTGCAAGTTTCGGGATCTTAAAAGCATATTTCGTTTGTTCAGCTGTTTGATCGGGCCAACCAAACAGGACGAGAGAAGCTCCCTTTTCTGTTTCCCAAATTCCCTCCATTGCGGCAATTTTTACGGGTTGATATTTTAAAGTATTTAACCCATGGAGATCCCCCAAATAAATTTGGATAGGCGTTACAAAAATGGCCATGAGCATGGCCATTCCCAACATGACCCTTGCATGGGGGAGATGGCGCTTTTTTAAAAGATACCATGCTCCGCACCCGCCTACGCAAAAAGCGGTTGTCAAATAGGCAGCCGTGACCATGTGCATGAAACGATAGGGAAAGGAAGGGTTGAAAATAATCTGGAGCCAACTTATGGGATGGAAAATGCTTCCCTCCTGAATCTCATATCCCGTGGGCGTATGCATCCAACTATTTGCGGATAAAATCCAAAAGGCAGAGAGAACCGTTCCCACCGCTACAATAATCGTAGAAATAAAATGCATTTTTTGGGTCACTCGGTCCCAACCAAAAATCATAATCCCAAGAAAAGAAGATTCAAGGAAAAAGGCTGTAAGGACTTCAAAGGCAAGGAGGGGACCCAGAACGTTGCCCGTTTTATCGGAAAACACTGACCAATTGGTTCCAAACTGATAAGAAAGCACCACACCTGAGACGACTCCCATGCCAAATGCAACAGCAAAAATCTTAACCCACAGTTTATAAAGTTCTTTATAGATTATCTGACCGGTTTTAAGCCAAAGGCCTTCAACAACTGCAAGCCAACTGGCGAGTCCAATGGTAAAGGCGGGGAAAATAATATGAAAACTTATGGTAAAAGCGAACTGGATTCGAGAAAGAATGTTTGGATCAAATTCCATTGACTATCCGTGGGCCTTTCAAGAGCAGGGTTTATCTGGCAATAAACAAGTAGGTTCTTCGGATTTCAAGTTTCGGAATTATTGCCCGCTCCTTGAAATCCTTTAGATATATCATACTTTCTTCTGTCTTGGTCGTCAATTTTTCACTTTATCAGATGGAAATACGAAACCTTCATTTTGAACGAATGAGGATGGTTCCGATAAGAACCCCGATTCCAAAAATAACAGCTACCGAGGCTAAAGGCCTCTTTTTAATATAGCCTTCTATATCTTCGACTTTATCGGAACCATATGCGGCAACGTCATCTTTCATACGGTAGATTTGATCCATCGTAAGAGAATTAGAAAAGTCCTGAAATGCTTCTTGGAACGTTTCAAAAATTTCTTCAGCGGAGTTTTTAATTTCTTCAAAGTTTTCCTGAGAAGCAGCTTTTAGTTTAGTGTAAATGGCTTCAGCTTTCTCAAACTTTTTCGCGAGCTCCTTACGTTCGGCCGACAACTGTTCTTTATTATGAGCTTTATAGTTTTTTAGCTTAGAATCTAATTGAGAAACCTTATTCGCATATTTTTTCATATGGGATTGTAGGCCATTAAGATACTTTTCTTTGTTTTCCATTTTATCCTCCGTTGTATAATCAAATTTTTGATTAGTATTTTTGCACAATTATTATTTATATCGTTTTATTTAAGTTATATTATTTAACAGATCGAACTATAAAAGAATTATATTCTTCCCGTAAGTACTAAGATAAGAAGAATAATAAAAACAAGTCCTAAGCCTCCACTTGGATAGTAACCCCATCCAACGCTATAAGGCCAACTTGGGAGAGATCCAATGAGGAGAACAAACAAAATAATGAGTAAAACTGATCCTCCAGACATTTTCTTTCTCCTACCTCACACCACTTTATATGTGTTTTTCTTGTCTCTTATAAATACCATTAAAACCTTAAAAAATCGTTTCTAAAAAAAAGACTCGAATTTTTAAAATATGTGACTTACCAACCAAATTATAATTAAAAGTCCAAGCGGCACTCCTAAAAGCCAGGCAATTAAATATTTCATACTCATCTCCATTGTTATTTTTAATATTATTAGCTTACTTCTCTTTTATCTTTGCTATTAACTTTTATTTTTAGAATTCTCCCTGAGCTTTTCAGTTCATATTCACAGTCACCATTTTTAGAAGGATCCCCTAAAGCGGTTACGCTAAGTGTTGGCTCATTAATCATTTCTTGAAACCGAGGATCGGTGGCGGATGGCTCTATCAAGATAAGGTCTCGACCCTGAAAAGTTACTTTTCCTTGGTTTTGAATGAGAGCCTTAATATCCACTGCCTGAAGACTTTTATTATGGTTGGGACTAGGCTTTAGCGTACTTAATGGCGGTTGTTGGAGGCCAAGATTCGGGTTCTGTCCCTTGCCATCCCTTCCATACTCTATTGGGATTTGAGGGGCGGGGGAACTTGGCACATTTTGCCGCCCCTGAGGATCAGCTGGGCCCCCGGGACCAAATGGACTTTTAGGATTTTTTGGATCCAAAGGATCATTTGGATTTTTTTGATCCGTTGGATTCCGCGGATTCCTAGGATCATTAGGGGAGTAAGGGCTTTGGGGGTTATCTGAATCACTCATATTATAATCTCCTTTTTATACATGTTAGTTGTTGCCAATACTTAAGAATAAAATCTAATAATCTTTCAAACGATTTTTATCCAGAAAATTTTGAATTTCTTCTTTAGCCTTATCTTTTTGGTAACCATAAGAAGTTTCTTTATCACCAATCGTTTCTTCTCCTTGCTCCTGAACAACAGCTTTAATATCAGCTGATTTAAATGTTTTTTGGTGTTAGTTTGCATTACCGTGTGGATTCGGTGTGTAAGGGCTATTGGTCACCATTTTTCCCCTCTGACGAATAATGCCCAGGTACGCGTACATTTTAATTAAGGTAACACATATTAATTAAAATTTTGTAAAGTTGGAATAAAAAATTATTAATGATTTTATGTTATATATGGCTTAGGGCTTGAAATATATTAATTCACCCACGTTCCTTATTAGGTTTGCCTTTGAGGGAAAAAATAAGGGAGATACAAAACGACACAATAATTTAGTGTATTTTTTTGTTTAATATATAAAATATGTGTTAAAAAAATTAATGAACAAAGACATTCTACCGAATCTCCCCTTTTAAAATGTCCCTTCCACCTCTGCCCTCCTCCGATGCCCTTTCTTCACGGTATCCTTCCTCTTGACCGTTTCATCGTGTTGTCAGAATTCTTGTACTCGTTCAGTTACAGAAATGATAAAGGAGCACTTGAAAAATTTGACAGGGTTAAAAAAGGGAATAAGATAAAAAATGTTGGATGAGGTGAATATGCCCGGTGTCGTATTCTGTTAACCTAAATCTACATCCATTCTCCTTACAATAATTCTTATAAAAACATTTTGTTTTTGGTATATTGTGTGGTAAAAACATTAGATAAGTTTTAAAGTGGTTTATAATTTCTTTTTGGCTTTTGATTAAGTTCAAAAATACAGATTTTTAGGAACCTTTTCAATCAATTCTTTCTTTCCTTGAAAAAACCGCCGGGTCGTGAAGCCAGGAAAGAAAAGAGGGGGACCAAACATGAAAAAGAATATAGATTGGGATAAATTTAAACTTTTTTATTTTGTAGCAAACGCAGGCAGCTTTACAGCTGCCGCGGAAACGTTGAATATAAGCCAATCTGCCATCAGCAGAAGCATTCAAGCCCTTGAGTACAGTCTAAAAGTCAAGCTTTTTGAAAGAGTTGCTCGGGGATTGGTGCTAACTAAGGCGGGAGAGAACCTGCTAAATGCAACAGAAAAGGCCTTCGAAGAGTTCGAACGTGCTGAAATGTTGATGTTTGAAGAAGAGGAGGAGCCCCAAGGCACCCTAAAAGTCGCAACAACGATGGCCATTGCAACTGTATGGCTGGTGCCTCTGCTTTCTAATTTTTTGCGAAAATATCCAAAGATTCAACTTACCATTATTGGGAATGATGAAGAATTAGATCTAAAAACGCGTCAGGCAGATGTCTCAATTAGACCATTCGTCGAAAATCATCCTGAATTAATACAAAATCAGATTTGTGTTTTTAATCTCAAGCTTTATGCAAGTAAAGAGTATTTGAAAGAATATGGAACCCCTCAACATGCAAAAGATCTTGACCATCACAAACTTATTGTTTTTGGATACGATGCCATTAACCCTTATAATAACATTAATTGGCCTTTAAAACTGGGAATGCCGCCTGGTTCTTTAAGGACTCCATATTTATGTATTAATACTTCTTCAGGCATGAGACAAGCAGCGGAAGAGGGACATGGGATTATAGCCCTCGCGGCTGAATTTCCTTTTTTAGATAAGAGTGGATTCATTGAAGTGCTGCCAGAAGAAAAAAAACCTACTATTCCTATTTACTACGTTTATCCTAATCATTTAAAAGAATCCAAAAGAGTCAAAGTTCTGGGGGATTACTTAATAGAAATATTTAAATCTTAACATTAACACAAGTATGAGGTAAAAAAGTCATATGAAAAAAAATTATAAAGCTATTATAGCTGCAATGATCGGCAATGCATTAGAATATTACGACGTCATGTTGTACGGATTTTTTGCAACCATGCTGGCGCCTTTATTTTTTCCTACAGACAATCAAGCTATATCTATTATTTCCAGCTTAGGAACATTTGCGGCTGGTTTTATCATGAGACCCTTAGGGGGGCTGATATTTGGCCATTTAGGAGATAAGTTCGGCAGACGGCACGCCTTAGTTCTAGCCATTTTGTTGGTTACGATCCCAACCTTTACAATAGGTATACTCCCGACCTATGCAGAAATTGGATTAATAGCGCCCATTATTTTGATCCTCTGCCGCCTTTTACAGGGCTTATGTGTGGGAGGAGAATACAGTGGGGCTTCCATTTTTGTGATTGAGTA
Source organism: Alphaproteobacteria bacterium (assembly GCA_013815465.1). Lineage (GTDB taxonomy): Bacteria > Pseudomonadota > Alphaproteobacteria > UBA9655 > UBA9655 > UBA9655. The sequence goes on from JACDGE010000008.1 coordinate 47,232, forward strand.
CTCTAAAAAAGGCAAAGAATCCTTTGCTGGAAGTATTTTATGTGCTGCAGGATTTTTTGGAGGTGTGCTAGGAACTTTAATTGGTTTTCTTTGTACGCTTTCTTGTATGCCTTCGTGGGGATGGCGTATTCCCTTTCTTATCGGAAGTGTTTTTGGGTTAATGGGCTATTACATTCGTACAACAGTAAATGAAAGCCCCGATTTTACGCGACAAAAGGATGAAAAAATTGCTTCCGTCCCCCTATTTTCCATTTTAAAGAACAAAAAAAGAAATCTTTTTTGCACAATGGGCATTGGGGCAACTTCTCTCATTCCTCTTTATTTAGCGTCGGTTTATATGGGCTATATCCTCAGCTCTGAACTTCACGTGCCAACATCGGAGGTGATGCTCATAAGTGTTGCCCTTAACATTTTTCTAATTGTTCTCCTGCCTTCCATGGGTCTACTTGCTGACAAGATCGGTAAAGAACAACTCATGATTTGCACCTGTGCTTTTTCTATTCTTGTTGCCTACCCTTTATTTTTTGCTTTACAAGCAGACTTATCCTTATTCAACATTATTGTTGCCCAAGCCACCTTAGGAATTATAACCGCTGGATTTGGAGCGCCTAGCATGGCTCTACTTTCCACCTATTTTCCTGTTCATGAGCGGTATAGTGGGATAGGAGTTGGTTATGCGTTAGGTGGTGCACTCTTAGGAGGCACGGCCCCCCTGATTGTTTTGACGCTCGTTAATTGGTTGGATTTACCCTTCGCGCCCGCATATTATCTTATGTTTAGTGGCATTCTTGGAATAACTTGCATTATTGGGGGTAGAAAAACAGATACATGGGCTGACATGTTTGATTCAACCGTGGACCAAATTCCCGCAGATTTTATCAAAACTTGAAGAAGTAAGGCCGAAATTAAAGGCGGGGCGTTATTTATCTTATTGAAAAGGGGGCTCCTTCTCTTCTCGTTCACCCAGCTTCCTGGAAAGTTTCATCGAGAAACCCCATAAAACAGCCATTTTCAATTGGTTTGGGGTGAGAGGGGGACGCCCTCTCAACATTGCAATTTCTTAGAGAATCAGAACGATTTTTTCTATTTCAAATTGTGCTGAACTAATGTATACGTTATTTTAAATAAGGCATACTTTGAAAGATAGCTATGGAGGGCCATGGAATCATGTAAATCATTATATCTTATGAATGACTTACCTGATTTTATCCGCCATTGCGTTCTTTCCTCTCAGCTTAGGGAGCTATAAAAATGACCACTTTAGCAATCCAACCTTCATTAGAAGGCCGCATTACATCTTCACCGAAGAATAAGGTTTTCTTGTCAGCCTATATTTGTAATATGCTTGAAATGTACGATTTTTTGATTACAGGGATGATGTTCCCTTACATCGCGCAATTATTTTTTCCTTTAGAAGATAAGATTTCTGTCCTTTTAGCGGGCTCTTTAACCTTCCTTGTCGGATTTTTAATGCGGCCCGTAGGAGGGATCTTATTCGGCTATATTGGAGACACATATGGTCGTAAGAAAGCCCTGCTTCTCAGCATCTTTGGCATGGCTATTGCCACAGCATGCATCGGTCTTTTGCCGACGTATGAATCCATTTCTATTTTCGCTCCCCTCCTGTTGGTTGTTTTAAGATCTGTGCAAGGGTTGTGTATCGGAGGAGAAGGACAAGGGGCCAGTGTCTTTGTTTTAGAGCATTATCGAGGAGTTAATCCTGGAAAATGGGGAGGATTATTGGCTACATCTAATGGAATGGCGGCTCTTTTAGCTTTTTTTATTAGTATGTTCGCCATTTCCAGTGACGCTCTCGAAGGAGGGTGGAGGATCTGTTACTTATTCGGGGCAAGTTTAGGCATTGTTGGGCTTTATTTAAGGTCTTTCATTGGCGAGACTCCGGCATTTACTGAGGTCGATATTAGTAATTCTGAAAAAAGGATTCCCATCATAAAAGTTCTAAAAGATAGAAAAATTAATATGCTAAATATTATATTATGTGTTGGCATAGGTATTTGCCTTACTTACACGGGTTTTACTTTTGTTAATTTATTTTTAAGTAAAATTTTAGATTTTTCTTCTTTTATATCACTTTCTTATGCGGCCTTTGGAACCTTTCTTGCTATGATAGCTGTAAGCTTGGGAGGAAGGATATGTGATAAGCTTGGACTTTACGAAACACTCAGTTTTTCTCTTCTCTTCATTATCTTCTTCATCTTTCCTATTCATTGGTTGCTGGCTTTAGGAGAAAAATGGTCTATCCTTTTATCTTTATTTCTTCTTGCTGTTCCAACAGGAGGAATCTGCGGAAGCATGCCTCATCTTGTCGCAAGCTCATTCTCAACAGATGAGCGATACACGGGGGCAGCTTTTAGCAATAACCTTGGGCAGGCCTTACTAGGAGGTGTCCAACCGTTTCTTGCCATCTATCTAATCAAGACGACAGATATATTATGGTCTCCGGCCGTTTACCCTTGCGCTTTAGCATGTTTGTATTTAATATTTATTATGATATTTAGAAAAAAATTAACCTTGTTTCAATATATAGTGCCAGTAAGGAGAAATTCATGAGCGATCCAAAAATCATTAAATATCCTGATATGAAAGTTATTATGCGGAAAGATTTTTATGAGAAATTCGGGGAGCATTTAAAGAAAATCACAGAAGATACGGGAGCTACTTACTTTGGTCATAATCTGATAAAAAATTATATGGAAGAAGGGCATAAGATAAGTACCTTCTGTACCCATGAAGATTGGCACCAACTCTATTGGGACAAATACCGTAATGAAGACCCAATGGAGAAAATTTGCCATCAGGCTGCTAAAAAAAATAACCTTGGGGTTGTTTCTTGGGCAATCGGCCAGCAGTCAAGCCCTTGCGGCCAAGAAAGAAGAATGCTAACGGGTGTACAAGATGGAATATTTCTTTCTTTTAAAAGGCCAGAAAATTATTTTGAAACATTTCTTATTGGATGGGATGATCTAGACCCTGAAAAACTGGATACCCATTATATTTCTCATCTCTCTTCTCTCTTAAAACCATTAAGAGATTATCATTGGGACGTTCACAGTAAAGTGTAACCGAGTAGTATTTTTGAGTATATTGTCAAAGAAGGAAGTGATTTATGAGTAATATTAAAATTATTAATTACCCCGAGATGAAAGTTATTATGCGAAAAGATTTCTCTTATCATTTTAGCGCACATTTTGAAAATATTACAAAAGAGACAGGGGCCACTTATTTTGGGCATAACTTTATTAAAAACTACAGAGAAAAAGGTCACACCATTAGTACCTTCTGTAATAAAGAAGAGTGGCATGAACTTTATTGGAGCAAATATCGCAATGATGATCCCTTAGAAAAAATATGCCACCAGTCTGTCCAAAAAAGTAATTTTGCTGCTGTATCATGGTCAATTGAGTCAGATATAAGCCCGTGCTGTCAGCAAAGGATGAAACTCACAAAAACAAGTGATGGCCTCACTTTTTCTTTTAAAAGAAAAGAAAATTACAATGAAACATTTATTTTTGGTTGGGATAAGTTAAAGACGGACCGTTTAGATGCGGACTATATTTTCCATTTAGCGTCCCTCCTTAAACCTTTAAGAGATTATCATTGGGAAGTTCACGATAAGGTGTAGGATTAGAGATCTTTCAAAATGAGAATGCACCATATGCTTCGAAAGAGGGCTGCTTGTCGCTCTATCTATATAGTTCCTTAATGACGATTACTCCCCAAACCGTCTCATAAAGGTAAGGCGTGCTATCCTTAAAGGCTCTTCCTCGAGCAACAAAAAATTGTTTTCTATACCTGGGGTTGTTGAGACAAGAAGGATTTTTTCTCTGACAAAGAGCTGTCTTACCAGAAATTCTCCTTCCCTTATCTCAATAATACAAATGTTGCCTTGTTCATTTATATAATCTGCTTTTGAAAGTTCAGCCCCCCCTACATAATCTCCTACTCTTAGGAAAGGAAGCATAGAGTCATCCCTCACCAGAGCAATTAGCATATCCGGATGTGATTTCTTAAAGGATTCAATCTCCTTAAAGAAAAGGAATTGGGATGTTAAGTTAAAAGAGCTGTCCTTCTGGTCCGGGCTATAAGATTTAGAAATATAGATATAAGGGGCTTCCCCCATTCCTTCTAAAAGCCACTCTTTTGAACAAATCAGGCCTTCAGCAGCAAGAAGACTAATGATCTTGTGAACATTTTTTTCAGATATAGGTGAAGCCCCAGACTCCCAATTTGACAAGGAGCCTATGCTTATGTGATGGGCAGTTCCAAGCTCCTTCAAAGTCTTGTTAAGCATTGCCCTGCAGGCTTTGAGGCGATTGCCTCTTTCAATATTTTCCATAACCATATTTTAAAAAATGAAACCTTTATATAAATTTTAAATTTTTTTGTTGACGTCTCTTTTTTTATATCGTACTTTTATCCTAATGCCAATGGTTGCATTATGTGGGCAAATAAAAATTTGGTTGTTTTAGAATTATTTACTAAAATTTGTTTTAGTGATTATTTTTTCTTACTTGGTGTTTGAATAAAAAACAAGGAGCCCATGGGCCCCTTGTTAGGTTGGTATCTAAGCAGTACCTGGTAGTGGTTTTTGTTGTTATTTATGATCTCACCTTAGGGGTGATAAATCGGCAGAGTATTTTTAGCCTCCACAAAAATACTCTGCCTAGCCTCCCCAAACTTGCCGAAGGATGGACATGAGTACGTCCTTCTTCACAAGGGGTGTGGGATCAGCAGTCGCTGAAATCACCTTTTAAGAAGAATAAACCAGAAAGACCTCGGAAGCAATATAAAATTTTAGAAGAATTTGACGCAAAAAACTTGCGGGCTTAACAGGAAATTATTTATTTATGCAAAATATAACCTCTTTAAAACAACAGTTAGACAATCACAAAGCTCCGCCAAAATTCATAAAGATTTCGACTGGAAACTCCCCCCAGCCAGATGTAAAACTTGTTTTTTCAAAAAAAGATGACTCTTCTCCATATGGTCAAGAAGACGCGACAAGCCCTGATACATTATTGCAGCACGAACACACGAGAGCCACAAACAGTATCTCTCAAATAGTGGACCCTTTATGGCAGGATATCTGCGCGGACCTTCTCCATTTGATGGGCCCTGCTTCTGTGCTGAAAGTATGGAAGAGCAAACTGGGAGAGCTCTCCTGTCAAGATAACGGTCTTGATATCACTTGCACAACAGAAGAGACCGCAGCGTTTGTTCAGCAATACGATTTTGTTATTTTGGGAAGCCTACAACGCTATTTCCCAGCTCTTACACAGCTAAGGGTGGGTCATCTGTGATTGAATGCGCCAGGAAAAATTGAAAGTGAAGCCTTGATTCCTCTTTTTTCTCCATTGCTGATAGCTGAAGGTACAAGGAGAATGGTTGGTTGTTACCTCTTTAGTGCGCCTGACTCTCGGCATTGGTTCGTAGGGGAGAGATCGTTACCTTTTGTGACGTGTTATGTTTAGCTGCGGGAGAGTACTAAGGAACAACCTTCAATATAAATCCTACCTAGGGGATAGCTCCTAATCTGAATGACCTCCTCCGCAAAAGGAAAGAAGCCGTTATTTTTCTTTTTTGTTTTGCTTTTTCGTCGGTTGTAGAAGCAAGACGTTCCAGTTCATCACGCGTTTCCCGCCACACTGCTGGAACATCAAAAAAAGGGGGAAGACCAACGGTCCGGAAAGCGAGAGGATCTTCTGTTACACGTAACCGGCCCCAACGCGTATCTAGAGGTGGGGCCCCCTCTCGGGGGGCAAATGTAAGAACACAGCGTCGAGGTGTTGCTCGGAGGCAAGCGCAGGTAAGGACAGTTGCCGTAAACAAGACACAGCAACCTCAGGTTCAAGTAGCGACGCAAAGCATACCTCCCTTACCCATATACACCCCCGCGCCTGTTTCAACGCCACCCTTAGCTGCCTACCTCGCTCATACGGAAAGAAATGCTCAACTGGGGGGATTGGATAAGCTGCATCTCAAGAATTTTTATGGCCAAGGTCAAACAATTGCTGTTATTGAGGAGTCGGGGACATACAACTCCCTAAGAGATGCCATTAATAACCCCTACGCTCCCCTTTCCCCTGAAAAAAGAGAAAGTTATAGAAATAACTTCCTCACCTCTATTGGAGACCCAAGACCTTTTGCACTCCACCCAGAAGAACAAAATGATATCATCCGTGCCATTGATAAAAACCGCTACCACGGTGCTTCAGTTGCATCCATTAGCCTTGACCATGCTCCTCAAGCAAAAGTTCTTCCCGTAAGTACCTATAGCTCATCTCAGCCACGTGAACTTCATGAATTTTATGATGTGGCAGATGCAATGATGGAACTCTCCACAAGACCAGAGATTGGAATCATTAATATTTCAGCGGGTCATATTGATACTACCCTGACAACAAAAGCGGAGCGTGATGAACACGGAGTTCTTTTAGGTTACGTGAGCAATCTATACGCCCAAACTGGCTGAAGCCTTTAGAGCAGCTGCACAGGCAGGAAAAGTCGTGGTCCTGGGCGCAGGAAATAAAGAAAGGGTTATTCACCCTCCTCTATTTGGACGTCCAAAATCAGGAGACTCATGTGCCCAAATTATGGGACATCTTATCGAAGCCCTTGACCCAGAAACACGCCAATCGGTCCTTATGGCAGGGGCATTTGATCCAGAAACAAATGCCGCTTGTGATTATTCAAACAAGCCAGGGGATTGGGTAGAAGCGCAAGAAAGATTTCTTTTTGCCCCGGGCAGGCATTTTCTTTCTTATGAGGACCGGAGTGTTGGAGGAACGCCCTTTGCCGCTCCTTAATATTTGTGCGGCAATTGCCAATCTTTGCTCAACCGGTGCGACACCAAAAAGGGCGATGAAAGCCCTGCTAGATTCCGCCGATAAGGACCCCGATGTCAGAACCTATGGGATGGGCAAGGTACGAGCGGATAAAGCCTTGGAATTGCTAGAAGATCCTAACTGGCGATAGCAAGATCTGAATCAAAGCCCGAAGATGAATCTGGATTGATTCACCGCTTCGATACTGATAGAAAGATAAGATGAGGGATGCATTCATTGAATTTGTCATCACTTTAAAATTCAGTGCACTCAAGCTGGTTATGTTCTGCTCGCCAGGCCCAAAAAATCGCCAGCGAGAACATCTTAGAAAGAAGTGGCATAGCTCGATTGGCGTGATGGGGAAGTTGTGAAAAATTTATTTTATTAAAACTTCAACACGCATAAACGAAAAAAAGGGCGTGTTTTTTTCGGATTCGGCTTTTTTTACGCCCATCTCTGAGGTACTATAAGATATCAGACAGAAATCCAGGAAATATAATGAAAATAAAATTTAAAAAAAGATATATTTTATATGCTGCGATAATTTCCTCTTTAACTCTTTTAGCTTTAAGCGGGACAATCATGAGCCAAGTCAATGAGCCACAATTCAATATCATACAAGCATCGGGAAACATTGAGATCCGAGAATATAAACCTGTCATTGTGGCTCAAGTAGTGATGGGAGGAGAGCGCAAAGAAGCAATTTCGGCAGGGTTTAGAGTCCTTGCTGACTATATCTTTGGCAATAATTCTCCACAGCAAAAAATTCCCATGACAGCTCCTATAACCCAACAAGCGGGTAAAAAAATTGCCATGACCGCGCCAGTCATTCAGCAAAAATCCCCAGAGAAAGGTAACTGGAAAATACGATTCGTCATGCCTTCGAACTACACATTGGACACACTACCACAGCCTAACGATCAGCGAGTGGAGGTTTTGGCGGTTCCGGAAAAGCTTTATGCGGTCATTCGATTTTCCGGGCTTTCAAGCCACGACAACTTAGAGTCTCATCTTGAGGAACTGCGCACTTACCTAAAAGAGCAAAACCTTCGCCCCATAGATGACCCTGTCATGGCCTTTTATAATCCACCGTGGACTTTGCCTTTCTTGCGACGCAATGAAGTGATGATTGAAATTTCACCGGGAGGGTAAGCATGACTCAAAAGACGCTTTTCTGCTTTCGCCAAGATTTACGTCTTACCGATAATCCGAGCTTTTATGCAGCCTGTCAAAACGGTCCGGTAATGGCTATTTACATCTTAGATGATATAACCCCCCAATCATTTAAAATGGGAGGAGCGAGTCGATGGTGGTTACATCATTCTCTCTCAATGCTGGAAAAACAACTTGATTATCAACTAAATTTTTATCAAGGGCGTTCTCAGGATATTATTTTAGGTCTTCTTGAAGAGCAGAAATTTGATGCCATATATTGGAATCGTTGTTATGAACCCTGGCGTATGGCTCATGATGCCGACACGAAAGCGAAGATTTTAAAGAGAGGTGTTGACTGTAAAAGCTTTAATGGATCCTTATTATGGGAGCCCATGGATGTGGTAAAAAGTGATGGCACTCCTTATAAAGTCTTTACGCCCTTTTATCGAAATGGGTGTTTAAAAGCTAGACTCCCCCGCCACCCTCTGGAAAAGCCAGCAAAAGTTGATCTGATAAAAGATAACAACAACTCGACCGAGCTTAAGGATCTGAATCTATTAGATCCCATAAAATGGTATTCTTCAATGGAGCCTCACTGGACTATAGGAGAGGAAGGGGCGCAAGCAAGGCTCAAAACATTTTTAGACAGTGGTCTGCAAAATTATAAGGAAGGACGAGATTTCCCAGCAAAAAACCATGTCTCCCGCTTATCTCCCCATCTCCATTTTGGAGAAATATCACCCCATCAAGTTTGGTCGGCAATTCAAGCCATAACGATCGAGGGAACCTTATCTCTTACAGACATTGATCATTTTAGGAGTGAACTGGGATGGCGGGAGTTTTCCTATTCATTACTTTACCACTTTCCTGACTTACCGCGACAGAACTTTCAAAAAAAATTTGATGCATTTTCCTGGCAAACTAATTCAGAGCTGCTGAGGGCATGGCAAAGAGGGAAAACCGGGTACCCCATTGTAGATGCAGGTATGCGAGAGCTATGGCAAACCGGATACATGCATAATCGCGTCCGTATGATCACTGGATCCTTTCTCGTGAAAAATCTATTGCTTCACTGGCATCATGGGGAAGACTGGTTTTGGGATTGCCTCGTAGATGCGGATTTGGCCAGCAATAGCGCAAGCTGGCAGTGGATTGCCGGTTCGGGCGCGGACGCGGCGCCGTATTTCAGGATTTTTAATCCCGTAACCCAAGGAGAAAAGTTTGATCCACAGGGAATGTATACGCGAAAGTTTGTCCCTGAGTTAGCTCAATTACCAGACCGTTACCTGTTTAAACCCTGGGAAGCCCCAGAGTCGATTTTGAAAACTGCTGGGGTTGTTCTAGGTGAAACTTACCCTAAGCCGATTGTGGACCTTAAGAAGTCACGAATGACAGCCCTTGAGGCCTTTTCCCTTTTATCAAGAGGGGCTTCCTGACACGCCTTATGGTTTGCCCCCTTCCCTCCTAGCCGCAAATTACTTGGACTTATGCAGTCGCAGTGAAAGAAGTATGGATCTGTGGTAAATAGGAACTCCTTATAGAGAAGGAGTTCGCAATTTGTTACCCCATGCTAGGCGTTACGGAAATAGGGGTTTTGTCCATGTGTATTGTTAAATGGATTACATAATGATTAGCCACTCGGACCTACCCGACCCTCATGAGCTGGCTCCAGTTTTGTGTAAAAGAGGGACTTTTCCAGGAAGATTTTGATTTCCACGATTTAATGAGTCCCTCGCTTGCAAAGATGAGCGATCCTTTGCCATGTTTGTCATTCAATTGATCAACGGCTTTAAGAAGGCTCTCCCTTTTGGGAGAGGTTTCAAAATTCATCTCGTTGAAGAGAAAAGATGGACGTTGGGTTTCCGGGGAAAGGTTAAGCACTGTAACTCCCACTTTTTTATAGGAAAGGCCCTCTCTGAAAAGAATCTCTAAGGCAGAAGCAGCCGCTTTGATCAGGACGCTTGTATCCGACACCGGAAAAGACAGGGGAACGAGTAAGGTATTCGAGTAGAAACTTCCTTTTCGGTCAAAGGGATTTGTCCGAAGGGAAACGGTTATGAGAGAGGTTTTGCTACCTTGCTGCCTTAGCTTTTGAGCGAGAGAACTGACATGATAGCTGACGGCCTCTCTCAGGTCCTCAAAGGAATAAATAGGCGTTCCAAAAGAGCGAGAAGAGATCATACTCTTCTTGGGAGAGATGAGTTCTTCAAGGTTAAGACAAGAAACACCCCTAAGCTCAAGGGCCGTCCTGCTCAAAATCACATTAAAAGCTTTTCCCACCCAGCGGGTATCTTTCTGGGCCAAATCTAAGGCAGAGCTCATTCCAAGGGACGAGAGCTTTTTCGACCACTGAGCACCGACCCCCCACACGTCTTGAAGAGGAAAATCCTTTAAGATTGTGGCCGTTTTTTCTGGCGTTATCAAAGTATAACATCCGGTGGGATGCTTCTTTGCGAGATGGTTGGCAACCTTGGCCAGGGTCTTGGTTGGCCCTATCCCCACACTTACTGGGATCCCCGTCCATTTCTTAATCACTTTCTTTATATGGCTTCCATAGGCCATAAGTTCATGGCGAGGAATAGAGCTTAAATCAAGGAAAGCTTCATCAATGGAATACACTTCCAATTGTTGAGAAAAAACTTTGAGGGTTTCCATAACGCGCGCCGACATGTCCGCATAAAGAGAAAAATTGGGAGAAAAGGTATAGACGTTATGTTTTATTACAATATCTTTAATTTTACAAAGAGGTGCGCCCATAAAAATGCCAAGTGCTTTGGCTTCATTCGACCGGGAAATGGCACAGCCGTCATTGGAAGATAGCACAATCACGGGCTTTTTTTCCAGGTGCGGTTGAAAGACCCTTTCACAGGAAACAAAGAATGCATTACAATCCACCAGAGCGAACATACGGGTCATGACAGGGAATGAATGACGTTGGTGACCACGCCCCAGGTTGAAAACTCATCCTCTGGGGTGACCTTAATATCGGGGTAGCGATCATTCTCCGAACATAAAAGAAGGCTGTCCTTATTATTTTTAAGCCGTTTAACGGTCATCTCTCCATTCAAAACTGCAATGACGACCTTGCCATCGGATGGGTTGAGGGAGCGATCCACAATCAGCATATCCCCGGGGAAAATGCCTGCGCCTGTCATGGATTCACCCGTGACCCGCACAAAGAAAGTTGTCGCTTTATGGGGAATGAGGTAGTCGTTAAGATCAAGGGTGCCTTCAGAATAATCATCCCCAGGGGAGGGAAAGCCAGCTTGCACACGGGATTCAAAAAGAGGAATTCGTAAGGAAACGCCCGCTGTTCCAGCAAAGATTTTACCCATCTTTCCAGGATAAAAAGATTCAAGTTCTCCCCGCTTCTTAAGGTCTAAAAGGTGATGAACAAGAGGAGCCGGAAGGCGAATAGCTTGTGTAGGAACAGAGTTGGGCTTTCTTCCCGCGCCGGGTTTTCTTTTACGAGGTTTGAATGAAGACACCATAGGATACCTTTTTCTGAAAGAGCTTAAAAACATTGAATTCTTATTAATGTACAGAAATAAATTAAAAAGAAAAAGGGGTGTCGGCACAAAAAATTTGTAGAAGAGAGCTCCACTTTGAATTCATGGAAAACTATTTTTTGCTTGCCATCCTCTTTATAAGATTCTTAAAAACTCTTTAACTGTTGGGCTCCATGGGCTCTCTCTTCCCAGTTGTTCTGATAGATTTGCGCAAGGGATGGATCATCGATGAGGAGGACGTTTTCCGCATTTTTGGACTCGGCCGCTCGGGTGAAGTTAAAGGATCCGCTCAAGACATAGCGGCGGTCAATAATCATAACCTTATTGTGAGCGAGCCCGGAAGGTGAATCAATAAACACTGGAATGCCTTTATTCTGCAGAAAGGGGAGCTGGGAGTACTTTTCCTTGAGTTGGGACTTATCAATCAGAATCTGAACATCAATACCCCTCTCAAAGCCCTCAACCAAAGCCCTGGCAATTTGAGGGGAGGTAAAGGAATAGGCCATCACCAAGATGGAAGCTTGTGCGGAAGCGATAGCGTTGACGATTTTATCTGTGCACTGTCCTCCTGGGCTGAAACAAGCACGGATAGGGGCATGCTCTGTGGATGAGGTGACCCAAGATGGATTAACAGAAGGGTAAAAGGCAACTCCAATCCCGCATCCTATAAAGAAGGCAACCAACGCAGAGGGGCCGAAGTTTACACGAGAAGGCAATTTGAGCGTTTTTTGTTTGATTCTCTTTATTTTTTCAATCACTTATTATACCAGAATCTTATAATATTAATTTCATGGGTTCGGTTTTGACTTGAGACCGTAAAAAACTCCTCAAATCTTTATGCTGTTATATCCATAACATATAAATCACTTTTTTTCATATTAAGTTTAATTCGTGTTCTGATGGGGAGAGGCGGCTTAGCTTACAGTAACCCGTAAAGCCCTACCCTTAGATTAGATCCAACAGCAGGGTTCTGTGGAAATCAGAAATTTCTCCTTTTTTTGATGATTATTTCGTTTTTTGTTTGCTATTTTATTTTATCTGAGAGTTGTTAAATGTTTAGTGGTTGTTATGATGATATATAAAGAAAGACACTTAATTGAATCCTTCTTTTCAAAAGTAAAACATTGTAGGCAAATCTTCTGGAAGTTTGACAAAATGGCAGAAGCTTCTATGGAGTTTTTAGCTTTTGCGTCCATTATTATTTGGCTCAGATGAAAGGTTAATGGAACCTAATGCACCACAGCATGAAATGACGCCCGGGGGGGCATTTTATAAAGAAGCCTGCCCTTTGTAGCAAGGGTTTCTCTACAATTTACATGCGTTTACCGTGAAGGGTATCAAAGAAATTCGGAAGAGAATAGGAGGGGGCTACTCTCTGCAGTCAGTAGCCGTGAAGCGGCTATTTTCTCGTGTAAACCTTTTGCACAATGCTTTCTTTGCATTGCTTTGTTTGAGCAAGCTCAAAATCTTCATAGGGAAGAGATAAGGGAATTCCTGTGCCTAAAGATGTGGGAATAATTGTGATGATACACTCATCAATAAGGCCTAAAGCAGCAAAAGATTTAATGAGCTCAGCCCCTCCCAGCAACCAAAGATTTTGATGCTGCTCCTTGCTTCGCGATTGACTCATAAATGTAGCTACATCTTCATGCACCAAAACGACTTCAGGACGATTCACCTGAAGGGACTTGGCCGTAAACACGAAAGTGGGTTTCCCTGGCCAGATCCATTCACCAAATCCCAAAATTTGTTCATAGCTCCGGCTGCCCATAATAATGCCATCGATTGATTCGTAAAAGGCATGGTACCCGCAGTCTTCCCCCTCAATGTTGTTATAAGGATCTAGCCAACTAACACCTCCATCTTTATCAGCAATGAAGCCGTCTTGAGAAATGGCAATGTAAAGAATCGTTTTTATCTTTTTCATTATCTTGGATTTCCTTGATTTTTCTCACCATAAAAGGCATCTTTAGAAAAATCAACCTCAGCAATCTGAAGAAAAGGAAGTAAAGCATGCAAAAAATGCCAGTTCAAATGCCAGAGATAAAATTAGTGGGCATCACTGTACGCACAAACAATAGGGCAGAATTCAACCCCGAAACTGCCAAAATTGGGGCGTGTATCCAACACTACTTTCACCAGCAAGTCCCTGAAAAAATTCCTCAACGCAAAAATCCAGGCACAACTTTTTGTGCATATACAGATTATGAAAGCGATTACACCGGTGACTATACTTTCTATATTGGGGAAGAGGTAAACGCTATTGATGATATTCCAGAAGGATTACACACCCATATTATCCTCCCTCAAACCTACATCAAATTCACAACAGAGCCTGGGCCTATGCCCAATGTCGTCATCAATGCCTGGCAGGAAATCTGGAAGATGTCGCTTGAGGATTTAGGGGGAAAACGGCGTTATCACACAGACTTTGAAGTCTATGATGAAAGAGCCCAAGACCCCCAAAATGCCGTGCTAGATCTCTACATCGGCGTTGAGACATGACCTTCAAAAATAATTGGGAGAAGACAGAGTATAGCCAGGGCTACGGCCTAGAAGTATCATAAGTTATTTTTAAATTTCTTATAGAATTTATTAAAGTCCAGGCAATTTTCATACAAAGAGGATTTAATATTTGAGATACCTTTTGATCTCGTAATATTTAAA
>JACDGE010000037.1 GCA_013815465.1 Alphaproteobacteria bacterium
AACAAGGGCTGATTAACTTTCAAAGATGCGCGGCTCGCTCCATAAATGACACCATAGAAACCATCCTCAAACTCTTGGAAAGGGCTAAAAATGTCATCTTTTAAAAAAGTGACGGGTAGTGTGCAAAACAACAGGACATCATAGTGTATAATAAAAAGTGGGAACAAAAAAATCGTGTATAAATAATTTTCCAAAGATTGTTCTTCATTGGAATAACTTAACGATATTGCCCTCGGAATTTTCCAAGGGGAATTTTGGAATAATAATTTTTGTAATATTAAAGTCTTTTTCTCTTAATGAGATGTATTGTATGTCATTTTCATGGCACATTTTTTTTAGAATATTTTCTGATATAAAGAGATCAACAGCTTTTTTGAACGCTTTTTCTGATTCGTTATCTGAAGGATATCCTTTGTCTCTCAACTCAAGGGCTATCGTTTCTTCCTGATCAAGCGCTGTAATTGAAACCTTTCCATTCCTTGAAAGTCGATAGATAGCTTTGCCAATGACATTCATAAAAATCAGCTCTGTAAAAAGAGGATCTCCGTGAAACAAGAGATCATCTGGGGATGTTATTTCAAGTGTTATCTTTGATTTATACATTTTTTCTGCAAACAAGGCAGATACTTCTTCAAAAAGGTTGATAAAACTTATTTCTTCAACCTTCTTTTGTAAAATTCTACCCTCAGATAAATCACGCGCAAATTTTGAGCAGTATTGAAGGAGCTCAAATTGCTGAGCTGTTGAATAGAGCATTTTTGAGCCTTTAATGCCTTGTGTCACAGCGTCCAACCCTTTGCAAATTTGAAGAGCTTGCTCTCTTTTTTCATTGTTTAAATTGGCATGAATTTTCTTGTAACATTGATAAGATTTCCAACAAAATTTGTATTTCTGCTCAGAAATAATTAGCCTTTCCTTGAATTCTTCCCCCTCGTCTGCAGCCTTTTCTAGACATTGTTCAAGTCCTTTAAACTTGCCTCTATATTTTCTTTGAAAATACCAGAAAAGTAAAAAGACGGAACAGATAAACAGTGAAAAAACAAGCAAAGTGTAGAAAAGGAAAATGGCATAACGCTTCTGATGATTAAAGGCAAATTCACAAAAAGGATCAGGGGGTTTTTCATAAAGGGCGACAGGCACCTTTTGAAGAAGGAGCGATTCTTGAGAAGAAAGAAAAGGCGTGTAGGAGAGTGTTCTCATGCTCCCTAAGAACGTCTTAAAGTCTGGGAAGGACATCCTGATTTCCAGAACTCCATTAAGGGTCTGCTTCTCATCAAAAACGGGGATTTTGCTTACGATAGAATCATCTTGAAAGCCAATGGATGATTCCTTTGGAGATACATGAGGAATGGGCGGTTCTGGCTTCGCATGAGGAAAAACGCCAAACCGAGAGACTATTTTATAGGGCTTGGAGAAGATATAGTAAGACATACTTTGAATGTTTGGTAACTCTTGTGGTGTATATAAACGAGGAGCGGACACTAAGATATTTTGAATTCGTTGGAGGTTATCTCGAGATGCTGCAATACGGGTACCGTTAAGCTGAAGCAGTTCATCTACCTTTTTAAAAATAGCATCCGCCTTTTTCTGCAGCACTTTTAGCTCTGTTTTTTGATTTGTTTGATAAACTGAAAGATAGTCTCGATATTCGAAAAAGATGTAAGGTGTTGTGAAGGCAATAAAGGTAAGAAAAAATAATCCTGCCCCTAGGAGAAGGGGCGTGAGAATAAGACGCCTGTCATTTGGGAGCTGCATAAAACAAGTTACCCTCCTTTTTTATTTATTTTTTCTGATTTTATAGAGTTTATTTGAAAAATCAAATGAATAATAGGGCATCAAATTCTGGATCCTTAAAAAATACTTTATCATCGAAGTATTTTTTAGTTATTTCAAAACAATAACTTCTTTTCCTTCCAAGGATCCCCTGGCAAATGAGAGACAAAATGATCATATACCATTGCTAAAGCATGCTGAAAGTTCCAATTGCTGGAGTTTGCTAGCAAAAAAGACATATCGCTTTGAAAATCGGTGTTCTGACACTTTTCGTGTAAGCTTTTCTCAAAAAGTGCACGCGTAATTTTGACATCCGTTTGTTTACAGTAAGCGTTGGTAAGGTCTAAAACTTTAAAGGGATCAACAAGACCACGATCTAATACCAACCATAAATCAAAAAGGTCTCTTCCTTTCCTACGTTCATAAAGAGCTTTCACTTTTGTTGCCATCAACTCTTCCAGTTCATAAGTTATCATTTTTGTGGTTCCTACAAACCATTCAGAGTTTACCTGATAATCTATCTCTTTGAGGGGATTAAGGTGAAAATGTTCGGTTGTGTTAATTTCAATTTTTAATTTGCCCGGCATATTATCAAGGGAGGTATATCTATAAACCAACTTTGCTGAACGTTCAGTTAGCTTACGCTTAGGTTCCCCGAGCCAGCTGAGGCAATCTCGAATAGCATCCATCAGAAACCCTATAGTTCCAGACTTGATTTGAACCAAATCGATATCCTCACTGTATCTTGCAGGAGGATTAATATAGATTTTGTTTAAAGCCGTTCCACCTCTAAAAACAAGCGCTTCTGCTATGTCTTTATGGTTATATAGATCAACCAGTGCTCGGCTAATAATAAGGTCTTGTTCAACCATAGCAAGCGTTTGCCAGGGTGCATTTTTTCGCCACTGTTCCACATAAATTCCAGGAATCATTCATCTGCCTCAATGCTTGTATTAACGATAATTTTCCATCTTTTGTTTCTTGGAAATCCTAGACTTTGTATTTCAGGTGCCAAGGGTATATAAAAAAACTTTTTACCTTCAGTGAACTTCTGCAATTTTTCAATTAAGATATTTTTCCGATTTTCATCATCTGATTCAATTTGTTCCAAGATATAGCCTAATCTCTGAATCCAAATTTTTTGCTTGGTTTGTTCAGCGAGCTGAAGAAGTTTATTAGAATCAACCCCTTCTATTAATTCGGATAAAATAGTTGCAATATTATTTAACCCACCACAAAGTTTTGGATATAATAAGAGGTCTATCACTGTAAGCTCTGGTGTCGCAACATTCAAATATCCACTCTTTGTCGTAAATTGTTGTTGAGGGGAATTTTTGAGAGATTTTTTATAAACTAATTTAATCACTACTTTGCCAGATTTAATTCCTCTCTCTCGCCTGTTGATCATAACCTGAAAAACTTGTGGTTTTTGATGGGATGCCCCATGGTAAAGGGCTGCACTTAAAAGACATACATAATAGTCCATTTTCCAATATTTCATAACGATAGGAACAAGCTCATCTGCAGGAAGACTTCCCATCTTGTGATGTTCCGGAGGAAGAATGATATAGAGGCCTTTTACAGGGGAAAGTAAATCTCCGCGGTCCTTTAAGCGTTTACACTTGACTCTTACCGTGCTTTCAGAAATTCTCAAATCCTGAGCCGCTTCTTGTGTGGTAAATGAGAGATACCCTTCACTTCTGATTCTCGTAATATAATCTCTTAAAGTGCTCATGTAACCATTGTTTAGTTTTTTGCAATTATCGTTACATAATCACTTTTACATTATGCGTTGTCAAGAGCAGTTTTTTTGTGTGAAGATAATGGGCTCTCTTTCTCTTCCATGTTTTTTAAGGTTAATTTGTTTGTCCCCACCTTGCTTCCAAATAATTCTGCGGCGTGCCGTAAAGGTTCATCCGCCAGGTGGGCATACCTCTGAGTTGTTGACGCTTGAGTGTGTCCCAAAAGTTTTCCAACAATGCTTAAACTTAATCCACTTGAGACCAGATGAGAGGCATGGGTATGTCGTAAATCGTGAATACGGACATTTTCCAGCTTTGATTCTTTAAGAACGGTTTTCCAAAACGTTTTGATTTCTTTTAGAGGTTCCCCCTCAATACGACCAGGGAAAACATAGATAGATCCCTTAGGGGTTCGTCTTTTTACAATCTGCAAAACTTCTATTGCTTTTTCTGAAAGGGGGAGGTGCTGCTTCTTTTTTTGTTTTGTCAAATGAGAAGGTTTTGTCCAAACTCCTATTCTAAAATCGAACTGATCCCAAGTAGCCCTCAGAACTTCTCCTTTACGAGCGCCTGTAAGAATAAGAAATTTAAAAACATAGGCTGTCATATGATCAGAATGACAATCCAACACTTCCCACAATCGATTAAGTTCTTCCGCATTAAGCCATCGGTCACGTTTTTCTTCTTGGTACTTTGGAATAAGAGCCGCAGGATTATCCTCTCTCCACCCCCAGGAGATGGCAAGGTTAAACATTTTAGAAAGAAGTCTCAATGAATGGTTGGCCTTATAAGGAGTATCTTGAAAATTCTTGTGGATAGATTCAATATCTCGACGTGTTACATGAGCTACCTTTAGAGGCCCTAAGGCAGGAAGGATAACATTTTTAAGAAGTCCCCGATCCCCCTTCAAACTACTAAGCTTTTTTTTATAACCATGACGTTCAATATAATTGAGAGCCAGGTCTCCTATTGTTGGCAAAAGATTAACTTGCTTTCTTTGTGTTGTGGGATCTTCTCCATGAGCAACTTGACCCAATCCTTTTTTTGCCAAGTCCCGCGCTTCTTCTGTTGTAATGTGGCCATGCACGCCAATCTTAAGCCTTTTCTTAATTCGATCGGTGTTTCTATATTCGATACAATAGGTTCGTCTTCCAGTTGGTAAAACAATCAGCCCAAATCCCTTGAGTTCTGCATCCCAAAATTTTAAAGGCTTTACTGGGTCTGGCTTAATTGCTTCCACGAAACGTTTTGTAAATTTTGGCATTTCCCCCACCCATATTGTCACTTTACTATATCAGTGTTTTTTAAAAATGTCACCACAATATCACCTAGCAAGATCGATTCAGGGGGTGTTTTCAAGGAGTATTGAGCTAGGTTTCAATAAGAGCAGGAAGGTCGCAACTCAAGAACGTACAAAGAAAAATGAGAGTTTTCATTGGTGTGCCCGAGAGGATTCGAACCTCCGACCCCAAGATTAGGAATCTTGTGCTCTATCCTACTGAGCTACGGGCACCTTCTTTTTTTATACAGACCCTTATGGCAAGAAGCAAGCGTCTCGCTCACGGTAAGAAAAGAACGACCCTGTAATAACTCTGGGCGTGTATGAGCTCCCATAATTTACAAGCTTATTTTTTGATAAATTGTTACAGGGTCCAGGCCATTTGAAACGGGAGATGCAACACGAATTTCTCTCTCTTAACTGGCCTATAAAAAATTCTTCCCATGAATGGTATGGTTTAGGAGTTCAAGTTGAGAAGCACTCTGATATTGAACTTGTTGGTCATTGGGGGATATCCAGAATTTTGCCCATCTACAAGGCATTGGGGAGGCATAGATTACGCCCTAAGGCCCCGATTGTTAATCACAGAAAGCAGACTAATGATTGTCATGAGAATGAAGACAGCGATAATAATCCCGATGGTTTGGAAACCTCCGCCATATTGCCTCCGAAAGCAATAATTCTTAAATCCGCTCTGAAAGCCATATGGCGAGGCGTGATGCCGTTTTAATTGTATAAGAGAGGAGAGGGTAGGCGATCGCCTCTGCCGCACCTTTCTCGAGAGCAAGATCTCGATGCTCCCGCTCTTCTTCCTGGCAGGTCTGAATAAGATGACTGAGTGCTGGATTTTCCGACCCCAAGTGGGTGAGCTGGTGTTCATAATGTTGGTCAATGACTTCCTCAACGGCAGCTGTACACGCCATGGCTGCCTTTTCTCCCAACAAAGCCGTCCCGAGGCCTAAGGCATACCCAGCGATATGCCATAAGGGTTGAAGCAGCGTAGGGCGTACCCGATTTTCCACAACCCATTGTTCAAAGGATTTAAGGTGACTGAGCTCTTGCTCTTTCATATGCTCAATAAGGAGCTCAGAGGGGGTGCCCTTTAGAATAGCAAGTTGCCCCTCATAAATGCGTGTCGCCCCGTATTCTCCCGCCATGTTTACCCGTAACATAGACGCAATTTGCATCTTCGTTGATGGTTGACCGGGGGTGGATATCATTTTCTTCTTTTAATCCATGTCCAACATGTGATGGCAAGGACGAAGGATAGGATGGCATTATAAGCGGCGAGAGAAAGACCAAAAAGACTCCACGTCACTTGATCGCATCGCACAAGGGGGGTCTTGAGCATTTGATCCCGTAAGGACTCAATAGAATTAAGATCACTAAACTGATTCGATGCGCAAAACGCTGGAAGGCTCACCCAATGCTGTTGTATGGCCACATGGTATCCTGCAAACAAGGCTCCCCCCATAAAGATAAATCCTAAAATAATGAGCGCTGAAGAATGATAGCGAGCTGGAATGAGAAAGAAACTTAGGAAAGAGAAAGCGCCCACCACCATAAAAATATCTCGTTCATAGAGGCACATTTGACATGGTAGAACACCGAAAACGTGTTCCATGATATATGCAGTAGCCAAAATACCAATACAAATAAGCGTAAATCCTAACAGGATTTTTTCAGATGGTTTATTTTTGAAGCGTGTTTTGTTCATTGTTATTTTCCTTATTTTCCCAATTATCCTAACGCATAGATAATCCCAAATCCACCCAAAAGAGCACCCAAGGATGCTAACGTGACAAGAGTAAGATTTTTATCAATGTATTCCTTAATAGACGGACCACAATACCAAAATAAAGTTGCAAGCATAAAAAAACGAAAGCCTCGTGCAAGGAGTGAGGCAAACGTAAAGGTTGTAAAATCCAGGCCTGTTACTCCGCACGCAATGGTGACGACCTTATAAGGAATAGGGGTCAGCCCTTTTAAAGCAACAATCCAAAAGCCCCATTCATTAAAGCTATCTTGGAATCGCTCGAAGGCAGATTGTAATCCATAGGTTTGAAGGATAAGTTCCCCTAGTGTTTCATAGAGGCCGTAACCAATCCAGTACCCAAGCCAACCTCCAACAACCGATGAAAGAGTACAAATAGCGGCTAACTGCCAGGTTTTTTCACGGCGTGCTAGAAGCATAGCAATATACAAAGGGTCTGGAGGAATGGGAAAAAACGAGCTTTCTGCAAAAGAAACAGCTCCTAAGATCCAAATAGCATAGGGATGATTGGCAAAACTTAAAATCCAAGCATAGATACGGTGAAGCATGAGAGATTCTCTATTTATAAGATGGTTTAAGCTCTAACACAGCCTGTGGATAAGTTCAAGGATAATGTTGGCGTCTTCCTCAAAGTTGTCGTTATGAGGAGCTTTAGCTCCGAAGCAATCTACGGGCGAAAAGGATGGCTTGCTTTGCTTCACTTCGCTCGCAACGACGACCATGTAGGAGGCTGCTATATTTTCCCCTAACCCTTTGCCTTCTTTGGCTTTGCGGGCGTAGCATCCCCCTTCAAAATTAACCTTCGGTAATCTTCCAGATCCCCATTGAAGGGCTCAACCTTCTGGTGGGCCACAAGCCATAAGCGATCCATGGTGCCTGACAACAAATCCCAATCGTGAGTAATCAGAATGACGGCCCCCTGAAAATCGTTGAGGGCTAGCATGAGTGCTTGGCGCGAGTCCATATCTAAGTGGTTTGTGGGCTCATCCAAGATCAGGATATTGGGCTTTTCTAAGCAGATGAGCGTAAGGTTGAGGCGCGCCTTCTCGCCCCCTGAGAGATTACTAACTTTGACATCGGCCTTTTGCCCGGCCAAACCAAAACGGGCCAAATAACTGCGGGTAGCTGTGGGGGATAGGGTAGGAGACTTGCGGATCACATGTTCAAAAGCCGTGGATTCCAGATCGAACTCATCGACCTGGTGTTGGGCGAAATAGCCCACTTTCAGTTTTCCAGAACGGCGGATGTCTCCACTTTGGGGATCAAGGCGGCCGGCAATCAGTTTTGCAAAGGTGGACTTTCCATTTCCATTGGCGCCCAGAAGTGCTATACGATCTTCCTCATCAATACGCATACCCAATCTTTTCAAGATAGGTTTCTCTGTTTCGTATCCCACAGTCACATGATCTAATACGATAAGGGGTGGTGAAAGCTTTTCTGGCTGAGGAAAATCAAACTTAACATCCGGGTCATGGATTACAGGGGGAAGGCGGTCCATGCGCTCTAACGCCTTGATGCGGCTTTGGGCTTGCTTGGCTTTGCTCGCCTTGGCCCGAAAACGGTCCACAAAATCCTGCATGTGCTTGCGCTGCGCCTCTTGTTTTCCATGTTGGGCTTTTAAGGATTCTTGCTGCGCTGCCCACGTTTTCTCAAAGGTATCGTAGTTGCCGCCATAGGACTGGATTTTGTTGCTATGAAGGTACAGGATACGGTCACAAACATTATTCAGCAGATGGCGATCATGGCTAATAATCAAGAGACTATGGGGGTAGGATTTAAGATAGTCCTCAAGCCAGATAGAGGCTTCCAAATCCAAATGGTTGGTAGGTTCATCAAGTAAAAGCCAATCGGGCTTTGAAAACAAGAGGGAAGCTAAGGAAACCCGCATGCGCCAGCCTCCCGAAAAGGCCGAAAGGGGTTGATTCTGCATACCTTGCGAAAACCCTAATCCTGCTAGGATTTCAGCAGCTCGGCTCTCAGCTGTGAAGGCATCAATCGTAATCAAACGATCATAAATATCTGCCAAGTTATGAGCTTCCGCCTCATCCTCAAGGCGAGCCATAAGTTGCAGCCGTTCAACATCCGCCGCCATCACAGCCTCGAGAGGCGTTGTTTTGCCTGCAGGGGCTTCTTGAGCCACATGGCCTAAACGAATGCGGGAGGGAATTTCGAGGCGCCCTTCATCCTGATGAAGGGTTTGAAGAAGGATTTTAAAAAAAGTGGATTTTCCGGTTCCATTACGTCCGACGAGGCCATAGTGATGGCCTTCATTGAGGGTTAAGGTAAGGTTTTCGATCAGGGTCCGTCCTGCAATGCGAACGGTGATATTTTCAAGTTTAATCATGGTGCTACTCTTCACTTTTTAAGTGTTGTCGTCTCGAAGGCGAGAATCTGGTTGTTGCCTCCCCACTTTCGCAGGGGGCCCCGAGCCTCGTCCTCTATCACGAATAAGAATACGCGTCACTCGGACTCGCTATTCAGTCGTCTAACCGAATTCTTAAAAGGCTGTGAGTAGAGACCTATATTTCAAAAGACAACAAAAAGCAACTTCTCGGAGGGAAAACCCTTGATAAGGGGTTGATTTCATCGTCAGGCTGTAACAGAGGTCTTCTAATATATGCTAACAAAACTCTCTATTAAAACATTATTATATTACGATGGATTTTTTATGATGTCAAATTATTGAGAGGTATGTAGTTCGGTATATTATTTAACGACAAGGGCCCTAAAGAACCCATATTTTCCTTTTTGTGCCCCTAGATAAACGTTCAATATATCTATAACATTCTGAAATAAATCATTTTTTAAGACCCATGAGCATCTAAAAAATTTCTCTTGCCAAAAGCAATTTTTTCTCTCATATTCACCTTGCCTCACTTTGAGGTAATATTATTATGGAGAAAAATAAAATGAAGTCGATTGCTCTTACATTAGCAGTTCTTTTCGGTACATTAAGCTTTGCTCAAGCAGAGACAGTGACAGTGACAGGAACAGAGACAATACCAGCAGAATCAACAGACACAGTGATAGTGACAGGGACAGAGACAAAACCAGTAGAATCAACAGCAATTGTTGTTATTGAAGATAATGCAGAAACGACACCTGAAGATACAGTAGTAATAAAGAAATAATAAGCTTCTAAATTTTTATAAGCTTTAAGAAAAGGAAGGCTCTGGAAACTACTTATTTAGAAGTGGTGTCCGAGCCTTTTTTAATTAAGAAATAAAGTATTATGGGATGAGGTTCCACTTGGGCGAATATTATCCATTAATATACCTGTGGGGGAGTCTATAAAAAATCCATTATTTCCTTTTTTTCCTGCCCCTAAGACAAACATTCAATGCCTCTATAACTTTTTGAAATAAATTATTTTTTAAGACCTCAGAGCCTCTGAAAAATTTCTCTTGCCAAAAGCAATTTTTTCTCTCATATTCACCTTGCCTCACTTTGAGGTAATATTATTATGGAGAAAAATAAAATGAAATCAATTCCTCTTGCATTAGCACTTATTCTAACTGCATTTAACTTTGCTGCTCAAGCTAATGACCAAGCAACTTCTGAACCAGCAAACAAAGAAATTATTGCTGCTGCAGATGAAGAAGAAATTGAAGGTGATGCTTCAGCTTCAAATAAAGAAATTTCAGAAAAAAAATAATAAGTTTCTGAAATTTTTTAAGCTTTTAGAAAAGGGAAATGTTCATTCATTTCCTTTTTCTTTTGGGTGATCACATCTCAAGATGCTGAGAATTTCTCATTCCCATTGGTGTACTCCCAGCGAGGCCCTGAGGACCAGAAGGTGTCTAAAACAAAAAAATTTTCTCAAATCTTGATCTTCAATGTAGTCCCTTTCTTTCTATGCTCAATTTTAGGTTTCTCCAATATTATTCTGGTTTCCCTCCTTTGCCGGAATGACGCGAAATGCAAGAAGTTCTCTAAGATTTAAATGGGTTTACTGGCGCTTTTCCTTGACCCCTTATAAGAACTCGTGTATTCCCATCTCATGATGTTCTCAAACTCAAAAAATATCATCACGTCTTTTATCCGCAGCCGGCTTTATGAGCTGTTTGGCCTGGGTTTTCTTGTGCTCTCCTTCAGTATTATACCATCCCTTTTAACCCATTCCCCTACAGATTCTTCTTGGAACCTTGCGGTTGATAGTGAAATCCAAAATTGTTTAGGAAGTTTTGGGGCCATTGTAAGTGATCTCTTCCTCCAATTTTTTGGCCTTTTGAGCTATGTGTGGCCTTTCTTTTTTCTAGGAATGGGATTTTTTCTTTTTACGCGTCCAAAAGGATTCCTTCTTTTTTTGCGCAGTACGGCTTTTCTAAGTGGTTATGCTCTGCTTCTTGCAGGGGCCGCCTACTGGAAACAGGGGGGAGCAATAGGATACCTTTTGTCAAAGAAACTCTACCAGCTTTCTTTTCCCTCAATAGGTATAGCTCTGACTCTTTTGAGCGTGGGCCTCTCTCTTCTTCTCTTTGCGAGTGGATTAAAAATAGCTCATCTCAGAAATATGCTGCAAAGCTTTCAAAAACCAAAAGTTCCTTTGAAAAAAAGAAGAGCCTCGTCTTCGCAGCGTTCTGAAGAAGTGTTAGAGGATGTAAAAGGGGTACCTCGAGATTCTTCCATCCGGATAATGGATTATATAAAGCCCAAGCCAAAAAAAGAAGCGCCCAAGCCTCCCTCTCCTCCAAAGTCGCTGACCGAGACTGAACCTTATCAATTGCCTCCTCTGGAGCTTTTGTATTTACCAAAAAATTTCTCCCAAAAAATGGTTATTGATGAGCAAGCTCTTCACACGACCGCAGAGCTTCTGGAGAGTGTGCTTAAAGAGTATGGGATCTATGGAGAGATTGTTAATGTGAAGCCTGGTCCTGTCGTCACTCTTTATGAGCTTGAGCCTGCTCCTGGTTTGAAATCCTCGCGTGTCATTGGACTTGCTGATGATATTGCCCGATCCATGAGCGCGATTTCCGCTCGTGTCGCCGTTGTTCCAGGAAAAAATGTTATCGGTATAGAGCTCCCCAATAAAACCCGTGAGACTGTGCATTTAAGGGATCTTCTCTCATCTGCGGACTATGAAAAATCGAATACGCAACTGACGTTGATTTTGGGTAAGGATATTAGCGGGGCCCCTATTATTGCTGATTTAGCCCGTATGCCCCATTTACTGGTTGCAGGAACGACGGGATCGGGAAAGTCGGTTGCTGTGAACGCCATGATTATGTCCTTGATTTACCGTCTGCCCCCCGAGCGGTGTAAATTTATTATGATTGACCCGAAAATGCTTGAGCTTTCTATTTATGATGGAATTCCCCATCTTTTGTCCCCTGTTGTGACGGACCCTAAAAAAGCTGTTGTTGCTTTGAGGTGGGTCGTTCGTGAAATGGAAAGCCGGTATCAAGCTATGTCCAAGCTTTCTGTTCGAAATATTGAAGGATATAACCAACGGATTCTTGAAGCAAAGGTTCGAGGGGATCTTATTTCCCGCCGTGTTCAGACTGGTTTTGATCCCGAAACCGGTCAGCCCATTTTCGAAGACCAAGCCCTTCCCATGGAGCCATTGCCTTTCATTGTGGTGGTTGTTGATGAAATGGCTGACCTCATGTTGGTTGCGGGGAAAGATATTGAATCTGCCGTACAGCGGCTTGCCCAAATGGCCCGTGCCGCAGGTATTCATCTCATTATGGCCACCCAACGCCCCTCCGTTGATGTAATTACGGGAACGATTAAGGCTAACTTTCCCACTCGTATTAGCTTTCAAGTCACTTCAAAAATTGATAGCCGCACCATTTTAAGTGAGCAAGGTGCCGAACAACTCTTGGGCCAAGGTGATATGCTTTATATGGCGTCAGGGGGCCGAATTTCCCGGGTTCATGGTCCTTACGTCGGTGACAAGGATGTGGAAAAGGTGGTTGAGTTTTTAAAATCACAAAGTGAGCCTACCTATCTTGACGATATCACTGTTGATACGTCATCTCCCGATCTCGATTTGGGGGCGGGAGAAGGTGATGGGGAAAATGCCCTTTATCAGCAAGCTCTTGCCATCGTTTATCGAGAAAAAAAAGCCTCTACCAGCTTTATTCAACGACACTTAAGAATAGGATATAATCGGGCAGCCCGTCTTATTGACCAAATGGAACAAGATGGAATCGTAAGTGCTGCCAATCATTCAGGAAAAAGAGAGGTTCTCGTGCGAGGACCTGAGGAGAATTAAAATGAAGAGAATAATTTATAGCCTGCTTGCCCTTACCCTTTTCCTAACGGGGGCTATGGCAACGCAAGGCGCAGAAAAATATGAGCAATATCTCAACAGCATTAAAACCCTTTCGGGAGATTTCAGCCAAACCAATAGTAGAGGGCAATCGGCCCAGGGGAAAATTCAAATTTCCCGTCCGGGGAGAATGCGTCTTTCCTATGCCCCGCCCTCTAGCCTTTTGATTGTGGCGGATGGCACATGGCTTGTTACTAAGGATATACAAGCTGATGAAGTCAATTACGTTTCTTTAGAAAATACGCCGGCCGCATTCATTTTGCGCCCTCATGTTCAGTTTAGCGGAGATGTAATCATCACAAGCATCGTTCCAAAAGATAATAACACAACGGAAATTTCACTGATTCGTGCGGAAGACCCAGAGGCGGGTTATATCACCTTGATTTTCCAAGATAACCCGATTTCCCTGAAGGGCTGGAGGGTTACTGACGCTCAAGGAGAGACACGAGTCGTATTGTCTAATGTGCAACCCAATGTTCACTTGCCTCAAGGACTCTTTCAGATTGAACGGCCGAATCTTATTCAGCGAATTTTTTAGGGGTTGCTTACCTGTGCGATTAGTCTTCAGATCATCTTAAAATTGAAGCCCATACGTTCTCTAACAACAACCTTTCTGATGAATGAATATTGAAAACTGACTACTGACTTGATGCCCCTTGCATTTACTCACCTTATTGATTACCTATTCTTTAGTATATAAAGGATTGTGATGAAGATTTTAGAGATTTTAACAGCACCGGATCCCAGGCTTCTACAAAAAGCATTGCCTGTTGAAAAAGTTGATAACAGTGTCCGTAAGCTTATGGATCAGTTGTTGGAAATAATGTATTTCAAACGGGGCCTCGGGCTTGCTTCTGTTCAGGTTGGCATTCACAAAAGAGTTGCCGTTATTGATCTGGGTGAGAGAGAGGGTGTACCTTTTAAACCCCTTCTGATGGCCAATCCAGAGCTTCTTTGGGTTTCGCCTATGACACAAAGGACAGAGGAGGGATGCCTTTCTGTTCCTGGTTATTATGCAGAGGTTGTGCGTCCTTTAGAGATTCGCGTCTCTTATCTCGATGAAAACAATAAAAAGCAGGAACTGGAAGCCAGGGGGCTGCTGGCAGACTGTATTCAACATGAAATTGACCATTTAAATGGTATTTTGTTTATTGAACATCTCTCTTTCTTAAAAAGGAAAATCATTTCTAATAAGCTTATAAAAGAAAAAAAATATACCAAAGGAGATTTATGAAACCGGAAATTACAAGAATTGCATTTATGGGCACCCCTGACTTTGCGGTGCATATCCTCAATTCCCTTTTAAAGGCCAACTATAATGTCGTGGCCGTCTACAGCCAGCCCCCTCGTCCTGTGGGGAGAGGGTACAAAGTCAGCCCAAGTCCGGTACATCAATTTGCCGAATCCCGTAAAATTCCTGTCTATACGCCCCTTTCTTTAAAAACAGAGGGGGCTCAAGCCCAATGGGAATCCTTAAACGTAGATGTAGCCATCGTGGCAGCCTATGGCTTGCTTTTGCCCAAAGCGATTTTAGAGGCGCCTCGATGGGGATGTGTGAATGTCCATGCCTCTCTCCTCCCACGGTGGAGAGGTGCGGCCCCTATTCAGCGGGCAATCTTGGCTGGAGATTCAGAGACAGGGGTCACCATTATGAAAATGGATGAGGGGTTGGATACGGGTGATATCTTGGCTATGAAAGAAACGCCTATCCCTGATACCATGACCACATTCCAACTTCGTGACATTCTGTCTCAATTGGGAGCAGCGGCTCTTTTGGAAGCTCTGCCTCTCTACTTAGGAGGTGCGCTTCAATCTACTCCCCAACCTCAAACAGGGGTAACATACGCAGAAAAGCTTTCCAAAACAGAGGGTGAGTTAGATTGGCAACTGCCTGCCTCTGTCCTGATGCGTAAAATAAGAGCCCTAAACCCTTGGCCGGGCACGTGGTTTCATATTGGGGATGACCGTATTAAAGTTCTGGAGGCGCAAGTTATCCCCCTTTCTGTTTCCCAACTCCCCGGAACGATTATCGATAATCAACTCACCATTGCGTGTGGACAGCAGGCGTTGCGGCTTTTGCTTGTGCAAAAAGTAGGCAAGGCTCCCCTCTGTGCGGATGAATTTTTAAGAGGGTATGAGCTGCCCTCTCGACAGCTTCTTCATGCCGCGATTTAAACTAACTCTTGAATACGATGGCACTTCCTTTGTGGGATGGCAACGCCAAGAGGGGCTTCCCTCTGTCCAAGGCGCTCTGGAAGAGTGCTTTGCTGATCTGTTGGGAGAACCCACTACCTTGTGGGGGAGCGGTCGGACGGACGCAGGCGTCCATGCGACGGGTCAAGTGGCCCACGTGGACATTGACAAAGCTTATGCCCCTTTCGCCATTCAGGGGGCCATTAATAAGCGTTTGCGGTACGTTCCTATTTCGGTTGTATCAGTTGAGGAAGTCCCATCGGAGTTCCATGCTCGTTTTTCTGCCACGTCTCGGTCTTACGAATATAAAATCTTGAATCAACAAGCACCTCCTGCGCTTGATCGTTACCGGGCGTGGTGGATTATTCGCACCCTTTCTGTTGAGGCCATGGCGGAAGCGGCCACCCATCTTTTAGGTCGCCATGACTTTTCTTCCTTTCGAAACAGCCATTGTCAGGCGTCTTCGCCTTTTAAAACCCTCGAAGAATTGTCTGTGAGAAGGAAAGGGAATCTGATCCTGATCAAAACCCGCGCTCGCTCCTTCTTGCATAACCAAGTCCGCAATATGGTGGGAACACTCAAGCGAGTAGGGGAGGGAAGT
>JACDGE010000124.1 GCA_013815465.1 Alphaproteobacteria bacterium
GTAAACCTAAAGCTATACGCCTAGATAATGGCCCAGAATTCATTGCTAAGGTCCTTGATTTGTGGGCCTATAGCCATGGTGTAGTCTTAAATTTTCTAGGCCTGGCAAGCCCACAGATAATGCTTACATCGAAAGCTTTAACAGTCGTTTCAGACAAGAATTTTTGAACCAACACTGCTTTCTAAACTTGGAGGATGCTAAACTCAAAATTGAAGCTTGGCGGCGAGAATACAATTCTCAAAGACCTCATAGCTCATTATGAAACTTAACTCCTGAGGAATTTGCTAGCCCCCAAGATAACTGCTCTTCTTGGAAAAGGGAGTAAAAAATCAGATTTTCTCACTCCATCTGGTCTTACGTAAGGGGCAAGCCCATGACCAAAATCAGGGCAAACAAAATTGGTCCTGCTTTCGGGGGTCTGACAAACATGCCGCGTAAGGTTTAGAAAACACTCCCGGCTTTCCCCTTGTGGGGTAACCGTCCTGTGAAGTGCATCTTTTCAGCCGAGGACGCATAGGAGACAATAAGGCCTGAGCTAAAAAATAATTAGAAAAGGTCTAGACATGATAGAACATAGCCAAGAAGCAGACATCCACCCCTCCTCTTTTTCCATAGAGCAAACCGAATTCCACCCCCTAACACCTTCACCAGAAACTTTAAATCCTCCTTCTCCCTTTTTTGCTTGCGACCTTTTTCCTTCACATCAAAAAATAGAGATTACTTTTGCTCAAGGCCATCGGCTTTGCTTAGAAGGCTCCTTTGATTGGAATAAGTTACGCACCTGGCTCACACCCCTTTTGATCCTCGAGAAATAAGAGAAAGGAAATCACTATGGACAGCACACCATCTGACCAGGATAGGGAAAAATGGCAGAAAATTTGTGAGGGCTGGCAGATAAGTGGGTTGAGCGGCAAAAAATACTGCAAGCGAGAAAAAATCCCGATGAAGCCTTTTTATAGTTGGAGGAAACAACTTAATTTTCTTGTTCCCATAAAAGTTATCTATAATTGGGAAGAAGTTAACAACAATGTGGAAGATAGTGGTTTAAGTGTAGACAGGTATTGTAAGGAGAAAGGAATACCGCCTTCGGGCCTTTATTTATGGAGAAGGAAGATTAATCACCCCGCTTATATAAAGCCAAAGGAAAGATATGACGAATGGATAGAAATTATCAAAGATTGGGAGGCCGGTAGTTTGACACAGCGTGCATACTGCATGCGAAATGGCCTTTCTCCCCCTATATTTAACCGATGGGAAAGGCGCCATAACCCTCATAAAATTAGGAAAACGTGCCATGAAGAAGCTGTCGAAAGATGGACAAAAATTTTTGAGGATTGGAAGGAAAGCGGGTTGAGTAAGTTTACTTATTGCCAAAGAAAGGGAGTAACGCATTCTTGTTTCTATAAGTGGGCAAGAAGGCTTAACGTTCTAGAACCTATACGGCCAGATTTTACAAGGCAAAGACCTGACATTTGTTTAGAAGACCATTTTACCCCTATTCCTTTCAGTTCTGATATCTCATTGGGATCTCTTCCTGCAGACAAAAAGATAGAAATAACACTTCCTCAAGGACACCACCTTCATATTGAAGGTCAATGGGAAGGCCTTAACGCTTGGGTAGATCTTCTTGTGCGATCAGAAACTAACGATAAAAAGGAGATATAGCTATCGTGGCAATACCCTGGAATTTTACGCGTTGCTATAATTTGGAAGAATGGGAGGAAATCATTGCAGATTGGGAAGAGAGTGGGCAGACAAAACCTGTTTACTGTAAGAAACAAGGAATAACATATAGAACCTTTCTTGTGTGGGAAAAGAAGATTCATTCCTCAACCTTTCTCCCTCGCCAAGAGATTGAAGAAAGATGGAGAAAGGTTATCAAAGATTGGGAAAAGAGTGGGCTAAGTAAGTATGAATATTGTCGAGCAAAAAAATTGAGTCAGGGTGTGTTTTATCGAATGGAAAGGAGATTTAACCCTCATAGTGTAAAAAGAGCCAATCCTATAGAGGTTATTACAAGATGGGCTGTAATTGTTGCAGATTGGGAAAAAAGTGGCTTAAATAAATTTGCTTATTGCAAGAAAAATGGAGTGGCAGATTATGCTTTGCGTAGTTGGGTAAAACGTCTCGATTTCCTCAAAACTTCTGAAAGGTATGCAGACTTTCTAAGGAAACTGCAGATTGAGACTTTACCAGAAAATCTGGACCTCTCCTCTCTCGAAGAAGGTAACGTAATAGATTCTCTCCCGATAAGTCAAAAAATAGAAGTTACCTTTTCTCAAGGAGAACGCTTTTGCCTGGAAGGACCCTTTGATTGGCCAAAGCTTATGGCTTGGCTAACGCCTCTTTTAACGAGATAAGGATGTTTCCAGGCAACATAAAGGTTTATATCTCTAAGGAACGAGTCGATCTTCGCAAATCATATGAAGGATTGGGATTGCTTATCCAAGAAAGCCTTGAAATGGATCCTTTATCTGGATTTGTCTTTGTCTTCTTCAATAAAAACGCAAATAGGGTGAAAGCCTTGTATTGGGATCGTAATGGGTTTTGTATCTGGCAAAAGAGGCTTGAGAAAGGGACTTTTTGTATCTCTTCTTTGACCGCGGATCATTGGAGGATTAACTTACAAGATCTGCAGATTATCCTTGCAGGATTTGATATTAGTAAACTTCCTCGTCGCACCGACTACAGCAATTTCGTTATCAATTAAAAAAACATTGTAACCATAAGTAATCATGGGTATATTGACCTTAATGATTGCGCAAGAACAACTCACTGACAATACGAACGAGCTGAAAGCTATTGTCTATCAGCTTATTGGGGTCGTGGAAGAACAAAAGCTCCTTATTGCCAATCAGAATCAACGGATTAAAGCTCAAACATTAAAAGTTGAAGCTCAATCGCAAGAAATTAAAGCCCTCTGCCAGAAGAATGAAGAGCAAGCTCAGAAAATTGACGAGCTAAGTTATGCCGTCAGTATCCTAAAACGGCATCGGTTTGGAAAACGATCTGAAAAATTTGAGGGAGAAAACGCGACGCCTGATGACACTACGGCAGATAATACTAACGACAATACGGATACATCTACGTCTGATAATGGTAGCGGAAATACGGATACAACAACTTCACCGGACGCTCAGGGAGTGTTTTCTGAACTGTGTCAGTCTGCTAGAAAAGGATCTAGCGTAAAGAAGAAAGGACTGACAAATGAAGATAGCAAAAGAAAAACCCTCGTTTGATTTTGAGGAGTTTAAGAA
>JACDGE010000125.1 GCA_013815465.1 Alphaproteobacteria bacterium
TTCTTTTTT
The DNA here is from genome assembly GCA_013815465.1 of Alphaproteobacteria bacterium. Taxonomy (GTDB): domain Bacteria; phylum Pseudomonadota; class Alphaproteobacteria; order UBA9655; family UBA9655; genus UBA9655. The sequence continues at coordinate 10 of JACDGE010000125.1, forward strand.
TCTTGTCAACGGAATTTAGAGATACTCTATTTTTCCATTGTCGCCAAATTGTCGGCTGGTGGCATCGATTTCGAGCTAGTTTTCCGAGAACTTGAAGGTGCTTTCCGATAGAATGGAACCTTCTGAAAGCTAGGCCCTCATTGGAAAAACGAGGGTTTTGCTTGGTGGGCGCTGCAGGATTCGAACCTGCGACCCGCTGATTAAGAGTCAGCTGCTCTACCAACTGAGCTAAGCGCCCGAAAAACAAGGTCTTGAATTTTCTCGCTTAAAAGGAATTAGCGAGAATAGAATTCAACCACCAAGTTCGGTTCCATTTGAACAGGGTAGGGGACCTCTAAAAGAGTAGGGACTCGTACATAAGTTCCCTTCATTAATTTGTGATCCACTTCAAGATATTCAGGTACGTCTCTCTCTGCCAACTGCACCGCTTCTAGAATTAAGGAAAGCTCTTTTGATTTTTGTTTAATTTCAATCTGATCGCCTGGTTTTACTTGATAAGAGGGAATGTTAACCCGCTTACCATTTACAAGAAAGTGACCATGGTTCACATACTGGCGTGCAGAAAAGACTGTTGGAACAAACTTCATGCGATAAACAACTGCATCCAAGCGAGACTCTAAAAGACCGATGAGATTTTCACTGGTATCTCCGCGTCTACGTACAGCTTCTGTATAAAGCCGACGGAATTGTCTTTCATTGATATTTCCGTAGTAACCCTTCAACTTTTGTTTAGCTGTAAGCTGTAGCCCATAATCTGAAGGTTTTGAGCGCCGTTGCCCATGTTGCCCAGGCCCATAGGCACGAACATTCAAGGGGCTCTTTGGGCGACCCCATAGGTTCACACCCAGGCGTCGATCGATTTTGTATTTTGATTCAATTCGCTTTGTCATTCAACACTTCCTTTAGGAAAAATAGATTATGGAGAAGACTATAATCAATCAAAAGCTCTTGTCAAATTGTTTTCACACAAAATAGGCCTTTCCAATGAGAATTTTTATGAAACCGTTTGTCAGTGTTCAAAATCTATGGCACCTTCCTTACGGAAAGGAACTCGTTATGATTGAGAAAGTTGAAATTTATACAGATGGAGCTTGTCAAGGAAATCCAGGGCCAGGAGGGTGGGGGGCACTTTTACGTTATAAGGATACAGAAAAGGAAATTGCTGGCTTTAGCTCAGCAACCACCAACAACCGTATGGAGCTTCAAGCAGCCATTGAAGGTCTCAAGTCTTTAAAACGGCCGATGAAAGTGGCTATTTTTACGGATAGCCAATACCTGAGGGATGGTATTACAAAATGGATGTTTCAATGGAAAAAGAATAATTGGCGACTTTCAAATAACAAGCCCGTCAAAAATCAAGATTTATGGGAAACTCTGGACGCGCTTGTTAAGAACCAAGACGTGTCTTGGCACTGGGTACGAGGTCACTCAGGCCACCCAGAAAACGAACGAGCAGATGCCTTGGCCCGCCAAGCCATACTTGATGGATTTCAAAATGCGAGTAGAATTTCAGGCCGATAGCGTCGAAAGCGGCAATTGAATAAATGATCCCCGCGGTTTGCGGCGGTGATTATTTATTTTAATTCATCATATTTAAATTAAAATAACCCCTTCTATTATATAGATAAAATTTTCCTAAAATTTTTACTTGACGCCATTGATATAATTATGAAAAATATATCCTGTCTCTCGTGTGAGAGGCGCGGCTTGTAGGTGATCGAAGCACTTACAAGCCACTAAACATAACAACCCTTAAACGGAGGATTATCATGTCTGATAACACCATAAACCACTCGCCTGCTTCTTTGAAGCACATAAATACACGTCTTGAAAAAATGGGCTGTCTCGCGGATCGCCTGGATGTGCTTGCGTACCGTTATCAACGGTTTCTGCGTGTTGCAGAGAGCTTTCTGAGCAGTACGCTAAGCTTGCCCAAGTGCTGGATCAAGTCGATTGTGTCGCCTTTGAAATCCGGCAGGAATATACCCTCCTCATGGAGAAATGGGGGGCTGAAAATCCTACCCTATAAAGAAGGGCAGGGGGCTTCTAAAATAGTGTGGGATAAACCCACTATCCGTTCGTCTGCGGGGAGCTTTCAGCTTGTCGATGGAGCAGGCAGCAATTGAAGGGTGGAAAGGCGTTAGGTCATAAGAAATTAGCTTAAAACCCATTGAATTTATATAATAATATTTTTAATGCGCCTTCTAACTCCCTCTCTCGAATTTCAACTTTTAATAAAATTTAATATAAATTTATATAAATTAATATATATTAATATATTATTACTTTTTTTAAACAACAAAAAGAAAAAAGTTATTGACATTTCATAAATAATAGGATAAGGTTACTATGTAAATATGTAGTTTTATGTTTTAAAAATGGTGTTGTTATGGTTGGTATTTCGTCTGAAGCTAATTTTTTGTCAAAATTAATTGATAATCTTTTTAAGAAGTCTGTGGCTTCTCGTTCAAGCGCGCCGTCTCATTCTCACACAGTCCTGGATAATGATCTGAATGAAGAAGAAACGGGAGAATCACGGAAGAAGATTATTTGTACGGTTGTTGTTGGTCTTCTTGCAGGCGTGACGCCTATTATGATAGCTAAAGAGGCACCTTCTTCAGGGGGTATGAAGGAAGGAAAAACGCTATCCATCGGGAAACCGGGTAGTTTGCGTGAAAAGTCCGGAGGGTCAGGGGGAACCCAGAAACCCACGGGCCCCATCCCTCTATCCCATTCTAAAGGTTCTGGCGCATCTATCTCTGATTATCAAGGCGTTCCTCATAGACCTGCTGCAAAAAGGCAGCCCCCCCAGTATGCGCAAACAAAAAAAGGTCCTGATTTTCACCCCATTTCCTTTTCTTCACCTCCGTCTTCTGGGAAGAGTGGAGGGGTCGCTCGTCCCCGTCCCCATAAAATAGGAAATATAAAGACCCCAGATTTTCCTCTGCAAAAGAAAGTCGTTCAAGTTAACCCACCTGTTCAAGTTAATCCGCCTGTTCAAGTTAATCCGCCTGTTCAAGTTAATCCGCCTGTTCAAGTCAATCAGCAAATCCCTGCAGGGGGGGCTGTTGCAGGAGCACCCGTGGTTGCAGGAGCTCCATTAGCGGGAGCACCCGTAGTTGCAGGAGCCCCATTAGCGGGAGCACCCGTAGTCGCAGGAGCTCCATTAGCAGGAGCACCCGTAGTCGCAGGAGCCCCATTAG
>JACDGE010000126.1 GCA_013815465.1 Alphaproteobacteria bacterium
TTTGAGTCGTGGTTAATGAGGGTCAGAATGCCTGACCGGATTGAATCAGAATAGACGACCGCTTTGAATCAGAATAGGCGCCCGGATTGGAGCGGAATAGACGACCGGATTCATCGGAATACGCACATAGGGTTGTCATCAACATCTATCTTTTCAAGAAAGGGTTTGGTTTCTAGAAACGTTAGGAGCTCTTTTCCTCCCTCATCATCGATAAGATTGTTGGCTAGGATTAACTCAGCTAAATTCGGATGAGACGAGAGGGCGTTAAGGATATGTTTCAGTCCTTGAAAAGTGAATTTATTAAAGCTTAGATCAATTAAAGTCGGGGGTGTTCAACGAACTGTGTCATCGGTTAAACATTGAATCCCAGTTGGAGTCTTCCTTCAAAATAAACATGTAGCTGAGAAATGGTCAATGCCCAATTTTGCAAGGGGGCCGTCCATTTTTCAGCAATTTTCTGGCAAGCACAATAAACCAATTTAAAAAGCGCCGCTTCACTCGTAAAAGCGCCCTTCGTTTTGGTAAATTTCCTCACCTGTCGATGAAAGCCTTCAATAGCATTGGTCGTATAAATGAGCCTTCGTATATCGCCAGAATATTGAAAATAATGGCTCAAATGCTCCCAATTTGATTGCCAGGACTTAATGACCATAGGATATTTTTCACCCCATTTTTCTTCTAATTTCAAAAGATTATACTCAGCAATATCTTTGCTTGGCGCTTGGTAAACCTCCTTTAAATCCTTCATAAATTCTTTTTGATTTTTGCTGGCAACATACTTTAGGGAATTGCGAATTTGATGTACAATGCAAAGCTGAACTTCTGTTCGAGGAAAAACGCCCTTAATCGCCTCAGGAAAACCTGTCAGGCCATCTACGCAGGCAATGAGAACATCTTGAACCCCACGCTGCTTCAAATCATTAAGAACCCCCAACCAAAAATTGGCCCCTTCAGATTCGCTCACGTAAAATCCAAGAATATCCTTATATCCTTCTTGATTAATACCAAGAATATTATAAAGAACTTTTGTAACTACCCTGCCATTTTCTCGGCTTTTGAAATACATTCCGTCCAGAAAAAGGATGGGATAAATAGCTTCCAAGGGTCGGCTGCGCCACTCCGTAATAATAGGTAAAAGCTTATCTGTCACAGCGCTAATTGTACCAGGAGAAACATCAAAATCGTACATTTCCTTCAAGTGTGAAGCAATGTCCTGATAACTCATCCCAAGGCCATATAACCCTAAAATTTTATTGTCTAAAGAAGCGTTTAAAACCGTTTGGCGCTTCTTAACAATTTGAGGCTCAAAGCTTCCCTCTCGATCACGAGGAGTCTCAAGCTCAAATGCACCCATAGGACTTTGGATAGTCTTGCTTCCTTTACCATTGCGCCGATTTTGATTCTCTGTTTCTTCAAGGCAGGTCGCCATATGAGAATTCATCTCACCTTCTAACGCTGCCTCTAAAAATTCCTTCATTAAGGGCGTAAATATACCCTCTTTGCCTACAAGAGATTTTCCTGCTTTCATATCGGCTATAGCTTTGGCTTTGAAGTCTTCAAAATCAAAGGAAAGTTTCTCTTTTTTTATCTGCATCTGTCAGTCCTTGTACGTTAAGAACGGGCCACAAATATGATAGCTTAGTGTTTGTGGTGGGGAAGGGTGCATATGAGTCAGTCCTTTGGCTTAACGCCAGTAAGAAAGATTTTGTCCCTTTCCCCTTATGTTTATAACTGAGCAGTATCTTAGGAATCCCCAGGGATCTCCAGTGTTTACAAGGTTAGTTAAAAACATTGATAACAATTTTTAGAGGATATTACCATGAACAGAATAGTCGTCGGAATTGACATTTCCAAGGGTAAATTTGATGCAGCTTATATGGCTACAGATCATAAATGGCAAAAAAGGGTTTTTGAGAATAGCCTTGCAGGCTTCAAAGTTTTTCTCAGTTGGCTTAAGGAAAAGAACGTAGAAAGCTGCCATACAGTTATGGAGGCTACAGGCCGATATGGGGAAGATTTAGCAAATTTTCTCTTTATGGCTGGACATAAAGTAAGCATCGTGAACCCCGCACAAATTAAGTATTATAGTCGCAGTCTTTTACGAAGAACAAAGACAGATAAGGTGGATAGTCAACTCATTGCAGAATTTTCTCAACGTCATGCACTATCAGACTGGCAACCATTATCTCCTAGTCTTCAATCGCTGAAAGACCAGGTGCGTTGTTTGGAGGCTTTTAAAAAGGATGCCACTCAAGCAAGTAATCGTCTTGAGCACGCTAAAGACGATATTGTAAAGAAAATATTGGAAGAGCATCTGAATCATATTCAAAATCAGATAGACAGATTGATTTTAATGATTCGAAAACTTGCACGTAATGATCCCGTTCTTTTCCGTAAAATAGAGCTGTTAATGAGCATCCCTGGTATTGCTGAAACAACAGCCCTTAAATTATTAGGAGAGCTTCCAGACTTATCAACATTCAAATGTGCTAAACAACTAGCTGCTTATGCAGGGCTGAATCCCAGTATCAAAACTTCGGGAACTTCAGTCAAAGGAAAAAATAAAATATCAAAAACAGGCAGTAGAGAGCTTCGGAAAATGCTTTTCTTTCCAGCCATGACGCTGATGCGGCACCCTTCACCCCTAGCCCCATTTATAGAGAGAATGCGCATAAAAGGCAAAAAAGGAAAGGTGATTGTGGTTGCTGTCATGAGAAAAATTTTGCATATTGTTTTTGGCGTTATAAAAACACAAAGAATGTTTCAAGGGGCAGTATGAGGCTAAGATTTTTGAACGAGTTCAGATAGAAGTGAGACTCTTTTTTACTTAAAAAAGCTTTGAAAAAAAGCCTTTTTAGGGATTTGTCCTTGGCAAGCAAATCAGGTTTCAAAGCTGAGATTGTCAAGGTCTTTGAGCGGAGCGTTCCTTGACAATTAAGGCTGGAAACCTACTTCTTACAGTAGGACAAACCAATCTCAAAACATATGAACCCCTACAGGAGTATTTTCTGAAGTGTGTCAGTCTGCTAGAAAAGGATCTAGCGTAATGAAGAAAAAGGACTGACAAATGAAGATAGAGAAAGAAAAACCCTCCTTTGATTTTGAGGTGTTTAAGAATCAAGCAA
>JACDGE010000038.1 GCA_013815465.1 Alphaproteobacteria bacterium
TCCTTTCGTTACGCGCTTTATTAACCGAACTCCCAAAAGGCTTGTGAACAGGTTTACTTGAGCAAAAAAGTAGACAGAAAAATCAAAAGTAGTTTAAATTCTCGCTTGAGAAGCCTTTCGGGGTTCTTGTATGAATGGGCACCTGTAAAGGTCGGCAAAAACTTTTTACAGGTGCTTTTCATAGAAATTTGGTCACGTAAATCTCCTTTTCCTCTGGCTATGCCTAATTTTGTAGATTGCAGGTGTCTCTTCTTCTATATCCTGAGCTGCCGTGCTTTTTCTGCTTTTTTGCTCTTCATAACGGCGTACGTCTTCTGGACGATAAAAGGCCTGTCGACCCTGTTTGAAGAAACGAGGTCCTTTCCCATTCCATCTCCATTGACAAATTGTCACGACTTCTACTTTCCAACGGCGGGCTAAATCTACATCTGTGAGCAAATCATCTTCCATAAAAGAGTCTCCTTCTTGTTTGATATACGCAATTTGTGGCTTTGTACATTTATAATGTATAAAACATTCATCAAGCGTAAGTCAACAGAAATTTTTCATCCCTACTCATTTTTTTGTTTGCAAATTGAGAAAGATGTGTTACTACTCTTTCACTATGAGTACACAGATCGCCAAACAGATATCAACACGTATGAGGGCTAAGAATCTCTCGTTGACAACCCTTGAAAAAGAGGCGGGACTACGTCCACACGCAGTCCAAAATATACTCAGAGGTAAATCAAAGAAGCCGAGTGCTGAGCTTTTACAGGCGGTTGCCGATGTATTGGGATGCAATGTAAAAGATCTTCTTCGCCCGAAAGAAGTTTACGATGAAGAAGATTTCTCTTCATCAAGGAAAGAGTTTCTTAGTCATCCCTACGAGCACCCTGACCTTTTTGTAAAGACAGCGCAGTTTGTAAATGAGGCTTTAAAAGAAAAAGAGAACCCTCTTACCATTGAGCAATTTATGAAGTGCGTGGAAGAAATTTATATTCAGTCTCTTCAAAAAGATCCAAATCAAGTTGATGAGGACTTTGCCGAATGGTGGATTGACCTTGCGACTGATTAGAGGGGTGCAACCAATCGATTCTTGTCCAGGGACAATAAGATTTCTTGTGTTCGCGGATGGAGGCGACCAAAAGTGTCCATATGAGCCTTGAGGTATTTCTGGCTGAGCCCCTCATCTTTCAGCTCAATGCCCAACAGAGCTAATTCTTTATAGAGATCGGATACATCATCAATCTTTTTCTCTTTGAGAACAAGACCATAAATTTCTTCACTCAATAAATATTCCTCGAGTGCATTTTTAAAATCTGTTTTGGCTCTATATGCCTTTCCCATGCCTAAGTGGGCCCGTGCTTGGACTCTATGTCTTTTGTCACCGTGAAATAGCTCTTGATATACTTTAAGAGATTTCATTAAATTATTTAAAGCTTCAGTAATATTTTTTTTATTATAAATGAGAAAAAGTCCCTTAAAGTAAAAAACATTTCCTAGACCCATATTCGGTCTTCCTTTAAAAAACTCTCGTAATTTTTTTTCAAATTCTTTAAAAGTTTTTGATGCTTCGGTTAGGTTTCCCTGTTTTGTGAATGTTTCTAGTGTTTGATGCAATATACCATGCTCAAAAGCTGGGTATAATGCAGGAAATTCTTTTGCCTTATTTAAGACGTCAGCTGATTCTTTAAATTTTCCTTGATCTGTTAAAACAAGTGACCACGCATAGATAAAGAAACTCTTATAGGCAATTGATTCTGAATCACTAAATATACTCTTTCCTTCATTAATAAATTTCTCTGCTATATCCGTTTCTCCTCTAATGGCATGATACTGAGCGAGGTTAGTTATGGCCCTCAATTTTTCTTCATTATGGTCTTGAAAAGGGGTCAGAATATTCAACCCTTCAGTCATATATTGAATGGCTTTATCATAGTGCGCATTATGAGTACACTCAAAAAATCCCTTATTGATTTTAAAGAGTGCTGTATAGTATGGCTCAAGTTTTAATCCATTCTTTAAGTCCTCCTCGATTTCTTCTAAATAAATTTTAGAAACTTCGAAGTTTCTTGAAGGGCCCATTAAACACTCAAGAATACAAACTTTCAGCTTTAATAGGCTAAGAGTTGAATAACTTATTGCCTTCGCATTTTTACACAATTTTTGAGCATGTAACAAATGGATAGGTTCTCGTATTACTTTTTTGATAAAGACTTCTGCTGTGCCAGCAAAAACTTCAAGCATGACTTCAGTGGCTGTATCTAATAGCTTCTTTTTTTCTTCCACGTAGATTGTTTCATTAATGAGTTGATGAATAAGATCATGCACAGAGAGATAATGGGTTATTTGTCCTTGTTCTATTGATTGCTTTTCATGAAATTCAGCCGTTTCACTGACCCCCACGAGTGATTGGCCATAAATATATTTTATGGCTTCATCAGCCGTTAAAAGGCTATCTGTTTTTTTTAACCAGCTTTCTATATAGGATTCAGGGATATCTTTACTATTTAAGAGGCTCATAAAAAATAAAGCCTGGAGTGCATCTTTGTGATTTTCTTCGATAGATTTTAAGCGAATAAGTAAAGGTGTCTGGGCGTCATTTGGATAGGTATCTAACACAGCATTTGGTTCCTTTTCTTTTGTTGTAAGCGTTCTTTTCATATGCAGGGAAAGGTATTTTGGGATTGTAGCTGTAGGACAGGATTTTATAAACTCAATCGCTAGTGACAATCCCAAAGGATAATCACTGAGTGTTTCTGCTAAGTTTTCAGCATCCTCGTCTTTCTCTCTGGGAAGGAGCAACTTGATAAGATTAAGAGATTCCTCACGTTTCAATTTTCCAACGTCAAGCGTATCTGTCCATATGTTTGGATTTCGGGAGGTGAGAAGGACATGACTTCCTGATTGATCGCGATGCATATAGGGAATGTATTTTTCAATTTTCTGATAACTATCTGCATTATCAAAGATCAATAAATATCTTATATTTTTAATTCTCAAGATATTTTTTACAGTATCAACAAGTGCTTCTTTGGACATTGTTGAGGGTATGATTTGTTCTTTTTCAGGCAATAGCGTATTTAAAGCGCTTGTCAGTCGTTCAAATTGGCTGGGTATGTCCTGTTGAGCGTCAAACCACCAAATGAAAGCATAATTTTTATGGAACTGTTGGGCAAATTTCTTTGCAATTTGGCTTTTCCCAAATCCATGCCAGCCCGTAAGTGCCAGCATGTTGCTCTTGCCCTTAAAAAAGGACTCTATCTTTTGAAGATCGTCCTCTCTTCCCACAAAAAAAGTGTTATCATTTGACAGGTTCCAAACGGTCGAATGGGTAAGAGAATAACAGATGGTTGGATTGAAGACTAAAAAATAAAATGGCATCATAATGCATAATAAAAAGTAGGAACAAAAAAATCTTGTATAAATAATTTTCCACAGACTGCCCTTCATTGAAACAACTTAACGATATTGTCTTCGGAATTTTCCAGGGGAGTTTTTGGAATAATAATTTTTATAATATTGAAATCTTTTTCATTTCTTAATGAGATGTATTGTATATCATTCTCATGACACATTCTTTTTAGAATATTTTTTGAAATAAAGAGATCAAAAGCCTTTTTGAATGCTTTTTCTGATTCGTTATCTGAAGGATATCCTTTGTCTCTCAACTCAAAGGAAATGGTTTCTCCCTGATCGATTGCTGTAATTGAAACCTTTCCATTTCGTGAGACACGATAAATGGCTTTACCAATGACATTCATTAAAATAAGCTCTGTAAAAAGGGGGTCTCCATAAAAGCAGAGATCATCTGGACATTCTATCTCAACTGTTGTCTTTGATTTATAAACTTTTTCTGCAAACAAGGCAGATACTTCTTCAAACAAGCTGGCAAAACTTATCTCCTCTGTCTTCTGTTGTAAAATCCTACCCTCCGACAAAAAATGAGCAAATTTTGAGCATGATTGAAGGAGTTCAAATTGTTGTGCTGTTGAATAGTGGATTTTCGCTCCTTTAAAACCTTGGGCGATAACATCCAAGCCCTTGCAAATTTGAAGCGCTTGCGCCCTCTTCTCAACATTTAAATTGGCATAAATTTTCTTATAGGCCTGAAAAGAAGTCCAACAATTTTTGTATTTCTGCTCAGAAATAATCAGCTTTTCCGAAAATTCATCTCTTTCTTCTGTGACTTTTACAAGGTTTTTCTTGAGTGTTTCGATCTCGCGCCCAGAGGCTTGTCGAAAATACCAACGAAGACAAAAAACAGAAACCCAAAACAATGAGAAAATAATGAGAGTATAAAAGAAAAATAAAGCATAACGCTTCTGATGATTAAAGGCAAATGCCCAAAGGGAATCGGGAGGTTTTTTATAAAGGGCAATAGGCGTCTTTTGAAGAAGGAGCGATTCTTGAGACGAGTCTAAGGGTGTAAAAGAAAGCGTTCTCATGTTCCCTAAGAACGTCTTAAATTCTGTGGAGGTGATCTTGATTTCCACAACCCCTTTGAGAGTTTCGTTCTCATCAAAAACGGGGATTTTGCTTATGAGGACATCATCTTGAAAGATAATGGATGCTTCCTTAGAAAATGCATGAGGTATTGACGGTTCTGGTTTTACATGAGGAAAAACGCCAAACCGAGAGATTATTCTGTAGGGTTTTGAATACATATAATGGACAAGGCTTTGAATGTTTGGTAACTCTTGTGGTGTATATAAACGAGGAGCAGAAACCAAGATATTCTGAATCCGTTGGAGGTCATTTTGTGATGCTGCAACACGGGTGCCTGAGAGTTGGAGCATTTCATCTATCCTTTTAAAGGTAGCCTCTGTTGTTTGCTGAAGTGCTTTTAGCTCTGCTTGTTGAGTTATTTGATAGACTGAGAGATAGTTTCGATACTCAAAAAAGGCGTATGTTGTTGTGAAGGTAACAAAGGTAAGGAAAAAGAGTCCCGTCCCCACAAGAAGGGGAGTTAAAATAAGTTTTAGGTTATTTGTGAGTTGCATAAAACAAGTCAACCTCCCTTTTTATTCATTTTTTCTGATTCTACAAGGCCTTTTAAAAAAATCAAATGAATAATTTGAGACAAATTTTTAGAAACTTAAAACAGCAAGGCCTCCGGGATGTTTTTACAATCGTTGCGAACCGAAAAGGAGTTCTCCAGCTCTCTATATCCCAAAATTGTTCCAAAAAATTGTTGTTATAATTCTTGTTTACATGAATTGAATGCACCAAAAAGCCAAGAGTTTTATCCGAAGATCCACCATTTTTCCATGAAAATCGGAATCCAATAACCATTATTTCATGGACACATTTGTTTTTTAGATGTTAAGATAAGTGGCAAACAAATTATGCAAAGGTTCATCATGACTTATATTAATCGAGAACACTTTCTTCAAGAAATAGCAGAATTGTTTGAGACGTTTCCTGTTGTAGCTATTTTAGGAGCAAGACAATGTGGAAAATCCACTCTGGCTCAGCAATACGCTCGACATTTAAGTGGTCAGTTTACGACTTTTGACCTTGAAAATGAAATGGATCAAGCTCGCCTTATTGAAGCGCAATTGACGCTTCAATCTCTGAGCGGTCTGATTATCATCGATGAAATCCAACGCAGACCTAATTTGTTTCCCGTTCTTCGCTATCTCGTGGATACGTCTTCACAAAAATATCTTATTCTGGGAAGCGCCTCTCGAGATCTCATCCAGCAATCCAGTGAAAGTCTTGCTGGACGCATCGCCTATATTGAGTTACCCCCCTTTTTGCTATTTGAAGTCGGAAAGGAAACGATCAATAACCTATGGTGGCGTGGGGGGTTTCCTCGTTCTTTTCTCGCAAGCTCTGAGAAAGGGAGTTATAGGTGGCGACAAGAATATATTAAAACTTTCTTGGAACGTGACTTAGCCCTTTCTGGTTTTGATGTGGAGCCGGCAACTCTACGGCGTTTTTGGCAGATGTTGGCACATTACCATGGACAAACATTTAATGCTGCGGAAATTGCGGCATCTCTAGGGTTTACCGCTAAAACAAGCAAACGATACATAGATATCTTGGAAGGCACATATATGGTGCGCCAGTTAAAACCTTGGTTTGAAAACATTAGCAAAAGGCAGGTAAAAGCATCCAAGGTATATATGAAAGATTCAGGATTGTTGCATACATTATTAGGCATCACGGATTTTTCCCAACTGCAAGCTCATCCAAAGGTTGGGGCTTCGTGGGAGGGTTTTGCAATTGAAAATATTATTAACAGCCTTGAAGTGGATCGAGATGACTGCTATTTTTGGGCCACCCATAATCATGCTGAGCTAGACTTAATGGTTATCAAAGATGGGAAAAAGCTGGGTTTTGAATTTAAGTATACAGCGAGTCCGAAAGTGACCAAGTCCATGGGCATAGCTCTTGATAATCTGAATCTTTCCGAGATTACTGTCATCGTACCTCAAGGCCCAACCTATCCTTTAGGAGACAAAATTCGAGTCTGTAGTTTAGGCGAATATAAGGTCAACGAGGAACAATACATGAAAATCGGGAATAGAATTCCATTTTTTCATGGAGAAAATTAACATCTGATGCTTTTTAAAGGGATAGAGGATACTTTATCTTCAGATCTTTGCAAAAAATGTAAATTTTATATACAACGATGCCTATTTGTGATATATCTATATAAAAGTTACATTTAAGAGGAGCCATGATTCTCGAATTTTTGAATGAACTAACACAGGCAGGACACCGAATATTTTCTGTGGTGGAGGCCAAAGAAATAGCTGAAAGAATGGGAATTAAGCCTTCTTCTGTCACTTATGTTTTGAGATCCCTGGCGTCTCACGGGCTCATCCATCAAATCTATAAGGGGAATTATGTGATAGAGGATAATATCTTAACCGGCTCTCCCCTACACAAATTCGAAATTGCTATGCATTTAGCCAAAGACGGTGCTATTGGATGCTGGACTGCCATGAGCTATCATGAATTGACCGATCAAGTGTTATCACGCGTTTACGTTCTTGCTCCCTATACGGACGAGAAAAAGCGTTCTCTTTATCAGTATCACATAGAGAGCTATGATTTTCTTCTTATTCAGGTTCAGAAGGATCACTTTTGGGGGACAGAACAGCAGTTTGTGGGAGGCGTCAAAATTCGAATTACCGATCTGGAAAGGACTCTGATAGATGGCCTGATGCGTCCCACCTATTGCGGTGGGTTTAGAGAGGTTTTAAATGCGTTTTCCATAGCCAAAGACCGGCTGGACATACACAAGCTCATTGCATATGGAAAACGAAGCCCTACGGCCCTTCAAAAGCGTTTAGGATGGGTTTTAAGTCACCTCTCAATCGAGAACGTTGCAGACTTCTTAAATGTGCCCGAAACGAAACACTTTGACAAACTGGATCCCTCTGGCCCCAGACGAGGAAGACAAAACAAACAATGGATGATTTTAGAGAACATTTAATGAAAGCCATTTCTTTACGTAAAAGAATTCGCGATACAAGAACGTCTACAGGCATCGGCTGGGATATCATTGAACAGGACTATGTCTTAACTTGGGTACTTTTTGGAATTTCTCGTCTGGAAAAGCTTCAGGAGACACTGATTTTTAAAGGAGGAACCGCCTTAAAGAAATGTTATTTCGGGAACTATCGCTTTTCACAGGACTTAGATTTTTCTGTACGTGGGGATTATCCTTGCGGGGACGACCTTCTTGAGCTTATGATAAAAGCATGTGACATTGCGACCCAGTCTGCAGAAGATGTAGCATTTACCTGCAAAAGATATCCTGAAAAAAGCCCTCATCCCGAAGAGCAGGAAGCTTTTGATATACGGGCAAGGTTGCCTTGGCACAAGGATTTTAATACCTCGGTTAAGGTTGAAGTCACAACTCACGAAATTATTTTATTAGAGCCAGAAAAACGCGTTATTTTGCATGAATATGGCGAACATTTAAATGCCTCCATTTTCGTTTACAAGGTGGAAGAAATTATTGCGGAAAAAATTCGCGCTATTTTACAGTTTGCCAAGAAATTGCATGAACGAGGATGGGGTCGCTCTCGTGTGAGGGATTATTATGATCTTTGGCGTATTCTTCAAGAATATGGTCAACAGATTGATACAGCTTCACTTCCCCTGCTCGTCAAAAAGAAGTGTGAGAGCAAGAATGTTATGCTTCATTCGGTTGAGGACCTCTTTCAAGATCGTCTTATGGAATATCTGAACGAATGGGATCATTGGCTTACTCCGATTGTGCCCGATGTCCCTGAAAGAGATGTTGTCATCAAGGAGCTCAAGCAACAATTGTATAAGATTTTTGAAAGCGACAATGAAGGTGTCCGAGTCAATAGAACAAACGTAGGTGCTGCTTAAAATTCTCTTGATGGGGGTTTGAAATTAATCCTCCAGGTGACAAGTAGGAGACAATTTTAAAATAGAGGTTGCAAAAAGATGTGATTTTTGTTTTAATAACAAAGAGAAGTAAAAAACTCCAGATGCAGACTTTTAATCAGCGGGTCGCAGGTTCGAATCCTGCAGCGCCCACCAGTAAAATCAAGGGTTTCTTCCTCCCTTGTCAACCTTCCCAAAAGTCTCCGGAAGCGTATAGGAAGCTGAAGCGAAAATTTTGGGGTCTTTCCCACTTATGGGGAAGCGTTCATTTACAGAGGACTCTAACACGGGTTGTGTAGTTTTCAAAGTTTCTAAAGCCATAGGCTCTTCTCTGAATCAGCTTCATTTTTCTATGAAAGCCCTCAGTGATACCGTTTGACTTCGTAAACCTTCACATTCTTGCGATCTCCTCTTTCCATTGATTAAATGTTTTTGCGAGTTTTTGCAGATGTATAAAGGCGCTTTTTTTCATCATATGAATAATTTCTAGGAATTCTTTAATGAGCTTTCTGCACTTTTTTTGTTCATCATTTTTTTCAATAACAAATCATGCATACGCTGTTGGAACGGATATAAGCTTTCTATGACCGGATTTTCCATGAGGAAAGAATCTCTAAGGGCTTTCCTTCCCTCTGTTAGCCTCTCTGGTTTTGTTCTTAAGGCTGCCAGAACCCCACGATTATATTTAATATTCTCTGAAAGCTCTCGGAATGTTTTCATGCATTGATGCTGCATAAGCCTAACAACATGAAAGCGATCAACTACGATCATTGCATTAGGAAAATACTCTTTTACAATGGAACGATAGGTGCTGCTTAAATCCATACAGACGATTTTGACTTTCTCCTTTCCCTTTAGTTGATTTAAATAATCGGCCAGTTCTCTTTCGCTCCTGCCTTTAACGATATCCAATACTTTATGTTTTTTTAGATCACAAAGAGTTGGAGCAAAGCCTTGCTTCTGAGAGAAAAAATGCTCATTAATGCCTAAGACAGTTGGGCATGGAGCATTCAATAGAGCTAAGCTCAAAAGTTGGTGATGGGAGCTAGAAGTGGCGTATCATGGTGGTGAACGAACCGCCATAAATTCCAAGAAGAAAGGAAAGATACGGCATGGAACAAAATAACGTAATTGAGCTCATTCAGCCAGGAGAATTTAAAGATCATCTGACAAAAATTTTACGCCGAGGGGCTCAAACTTTGGTTTTGCAAGCCGTAGAAGCGGAATTTGCTGCCTTTTTAGAAAGCCATTCCCATGAGAAACTGGAAGATGGCCGCAAGCGTGTCGTAAGGCATGGACATTTGGCGACGCGGAAGGTTGTCACAGGAATTGGCCCCGTTCCCGTCAAAGTTCCTCGCTCACGGGACCGCCATAGCCATACAACAAAGGATCCCATCGCTATGTGTCCCAATTGCTTCCGCTTTATGTGAGGCGCAGCAAGAGCATTGAAATGGCTCTTCCCTACCTTTACCTAAAAGGCCTATCCTCAGGAGACTTTTCTCAAGTCATGCCTGTTTTGCTTGGCAAGGATGCGGTTGGTTTTTCTGCTGATACAGTCCTTCGTTTACGAAAGATTTGGAAAGAAGAACTAAACCAATAGAATACACGCAAATTGAAGAGCAAAAACTATGTGTACATATTGGTAGACGGCATTTATTTTCAAGCTCGAATGGAAGATGACAAACAATGTATGCTGGTCATTATTGGTGCAACGCCTGAGGGTAAGAAAGAGCTCGTTGGGTTTATTGATGGCTGCCGGGAAAGTGCACCAAGCTGGGGATAGGCGTTCTAAATTTATTGATACGCAAGTTTATTCAGATGCTAAAAGTTCCAGCGCTAAACGCTCCCCTTATTGATCAACCGGAAGGCATACAAAATATAAAAAGCATTGGAATTCGCTTTTTCGGATAGTACCAGCCTTGCTCTGAGCGTGTTGCTATGCTCCATAGCAACCGAAGTATAAGCATAACCGCAGAAAAATCTTTTAAATCTAGTTGCATTTATTACTTCAACCGTACATTTCAAACGCCAGTTATAAAAATTAATAATGGACAACATGAATTGTACAATATATCTAATCTTTATTTTAATTCTTGTTTTATTAAAAATAATATTATAAATTCTGCTGATAAGGGCAGATTGGGTATAAATTTAGGGTACATTTGCCTAGATGAAACAGTTAATTTAGCAAACAAAGATCGTATTTTCATTGTCAGGTGTCTCACTACCCCATGATTTTTTGAGAAAAGAAAGAAGGGATTGAAAAGATTCATAAAATTCTAGATCTTTAGTTTGACTAAAAACAAAGAGAAAGCAAAACTATGGATCTCGCTGCCCTTCTCAAAAGATATCAAACCCTATTACCCTAGAATTTGGTAAGAACAAAATGTTTTGTGAGTATGATTTTAGGAATGATTGCCTCAGGATCTGTTCAACAACACAAGACCGCTCTTGGTTTTACAGAATATGCCAAACAAAAATCTGTGTGTGCACGCATCTCTAATTTCTTAAAAACATTCGACTTTGACTTTTCCGATTACGCTCAAGCCATTTTGGAAATGGCTCAACTCAAGGGCCCGCTTTTTCTTGCTCTTGATCGCACTAAATGGAAATTTGGCCGAATCGACGTCAATCTTTTGGTCCTATCTGTGCTTGTTGCAACCAGTTTTCCATTCCAATTTTATGGAAGGCTCTTCCGAAAAAAGGAAACTCAAATACGCTTGAGAGAATAGATCTTCTTCAGATTTTAATGCCTATCCGAACAGTGCCTGTGATTTGTAAAAATAGCGTGCTATGCTCTGTGTTGAGAAGGGAGCGCCATGCAGTACGCCCATATGCGATTTTGGAAAATCATGAATGAACTGAATTCGGAGGAAAAAGCGAGAGCTTGGATTTGGCTCGAAAATTCGATGGCAAAGAGGTCACCTGCCCTAAATGCAAGAACGAGAGTTTAACAGACGCCATGACCTATACACTCTGTTTTTTAGGGCTCTGGGTGCCTGCGTTCATGCCAAGCCCACAACTTCACAGGCACTGTTCGGATAGGCATTCAGATTTTTATTGATATTTTTGGAGCTCAAAGAATTGCGGCTCTCACGGCGGATCGAGAATTCATCGGCAAAGCCTGGATCGATTATTTGATCCACAACAACATCCCCTTTTTCATCCGAATTAAGGAAAATCGTCTGGTGGAATGGGGGGAAGAAATGAGACATATCGCTGTCTTTTTTCAGTGTTTAAACATAGGGCAAAAAAGTCATATACAATTCAACTTGTATGGGCATTCAATGTTTATTGCAGGGACACGATCCAAAAAAGGTGAGCTTGTTATTGTGATGTCTAATCAAGATGTAGGGCTCAAAATCCTGGAAATCTATAAAAAGCGCTGGACGATCGAACTGTTGTTTGCAAATTGCAAAAAAAACGGCTTCAACCTTGAAGACACTCACATGGTCGAGCTTGAGCGCATTGAGAAATTGTTCGCAGTCGTGTGTTCTGCCTTGCTTCTTTGCTATATGGTTGGCAGTGGTGAGGAGAAAAAATCTCCGACCCCTTTCAAGAAAACCGTCAAAACTCCAGCCTTCTCAACGTTTAGACGAGGGTTCGATTGCCTGCGAAAGCTCCTCATTCAAACAAGAGATCTCGCACTTAAACTTATCCTGTCCCTGCTCGATCCCCCTCGAAAAATCAGGGGTAGTGAGATCAGGTGTTTCGAAAATTTTAATGTTAATGAAAACCATTGTTATAAAATTTATTATTATTAGCTTCTTACCGATCATGTAACCAGAATTGCGAAAAATTAATATTACTGAAACGATATTCTTCTCAGGCAAAAGGGGGGGCGGATTATTTTGTAAAAGCAGAGGGCTCTCAAAGGGTTATATTCCTTGGAAATTCCTCAGTGCTCACCTCAATAGATCCAAGCAGCTATCTTAACTGATTTCACTATAGACATTAGGACATTCTATCTTGGCGCATATTACTGTCCAAGAAGTTTTTGAATATGCTGTAGACGGTTGATCATTTGCAAATTTTTCTAGAAAAATTAATTGGCGCCTGGTCAAAACTATCCTTGCAAGACAGATATAAAAAACGCCGAATATCTACATTAAGCGTGGTAAAATTATTAACCTGAGGGTCCTTAACTTGACGCGTATGGTTCGGAAAACACTCCCAAATAATGAGAAAAATTTTAGATTTTGTAGAAATTGAACACCTTCAAAAAGTCTTATAAGCCCTCTCTTTTGAGGTTTTTTCCATCATTATTCTTAAAGACGATATTCAAATTTTAAAAAACTTGATGTTTCTCCTTAAGTCGGTTGGTTGTTCCATTGCTCCCCTAACCCCGTTTTCTCAACATAAAAATGACTAAGATTTCTTAACCCTTTACCAAAACGGCCCATACCTTAACAGGATGGGCCGCGTAGGTGGAAATATTCAAAATCAAAAACTAAAATAAATTTTTCCATACCCATGACACATCAAACTTTGACGTAACAATATCCAACGCTTTACCAATGTGCCCAAACACCCCCCTTTCATCTTCTAAAGCGTTAGACATCTTTTCTTGAAGTTTTTTTATTTTTTTGTTCTGTTTTGTTAATTTTTCTTGAAGTCTTTTTTCTTCTTCCTCCCTTTTTTCTTTCAGACCTTGCTTAGCTTTCATTCGCTGAGTTTTTTCTTCAGTTTTAAGCCTTTGAATGGCGGCTTTGTGCTCTTCCTCTTTCTTTGTTTGCGCTACTTCAAAAGTAGTTATTTTTAAATTAAGAGCATCAAGCTCTTGTTTAGCGACTGCTTGATCGGCTTCACTTTTAGATTGCATTTCCTCTCGAAGCCTGCTTTGTTCCTCAAGTTGTGCAGAATGCTTCTTGTGATAATCGTCTAAATCTCTCGCGTGACCCTCGGCAAGCTTTTTAACTTTCGCGTTTATTTCTTCTATCACTTGTGTACTTTTTATTTGTCCCTCGAGGATACACATTGGCACCATTGATGAAGTTCTCCAACTTCTACCAATGTTAAGGTGTGGAGAACCAAACTTTATTAAGAATGGTTGTATCTCCATGGTATCTTTGATCGTGGACGTTAACATCCCTAGATTTGAAGATTCCCCTAGTAAATTTGAAGCTTCAACTAATTTATCAAGAAATTCTGTATCATCTATCTTGGCTGTAGAGACGACCTTTGCCTCCTCAAAGAATTTTTGCAACTTATGAAGATCGCTCAACAGAGTCTTAACAGTAATTGCAGGAGTTATAAACCTATTGATGTATTCAGAAAATTTGAGCTCAATATCACTTCTGATTTGGTTGGTTACAGCTTCTGCACATTGCTTGGAATAAGGGTCTACGGATGCCTGTCTTGCTACGAGATTAGATCCAAGAGTTTCTTTTAAGGACTGCAATATATCATTGCGGGCGCCTAATTCAAACAGTCCCTCCTTCGATGGCTTAAATGACGTAAAGCATTTTGTAGATACGTTTAAAAAAAGATGGTCCATAAGATCTCTTGTCATCTCAGTTGCCAAGTCGATTGGTGCAGCATTTAATTTGGCGAGCTCGTATTTCATATCAAAATTATCTGGGGCATGAGTTGTTATAAACAATAAATTATTTTTTAAATATTGCAATATTTTTTGATTTTCTTCGCTACTATAATCTTCATTAGAATTTTTAAACATGTTTACTATGGAACCAATGGCCTCCCAAACTGGACGACCTCGGGTATCCTCAAATTTAGCGTGGTTAGCTACGAGTAAAATTTTTGACGGTTTTTCCCCTGTAAATAACTTGGAAACTGCTATTTGGTTAGAAAGTTCCTGTATAATCCCTTTATTGTCCAAAAAACCAGGGCAATCCCACCAAATAATCTTGTTGTTTTCGTCATGATATGCATTTGGGTGAGTTGTGCAAGATATTGCACCATGCCCGATTACAAATGCTTTGCCAATCTGATCCTCTTCTTTAACAAGGAGTTTAAGCTCTCTTCCCACTTCGGGAGATGCTGCAAAGACCTTGCGCCCAACTAACTGGTGTATCAGAGTACTTTTTCCTGCTCCAGTAGTGTTACATTTTGAGCTCTGAGAGGGGGATTGGTTCGACCTATTTAAGGTGAGACAGGTTGATTTTCTATGCAATAAAAGGGTTCTAAAAAATCATAAATTGACCCTCTAAATTTGGTTGATCTGG
>JACDGE010000039.1 GCA_013815465.1 Alphaproteobacteria bacterium
AGTATCGCTTTAATCGACGGTTTATTCTCGAAGACATGATTCCAAGGCTGGCTTATGTCTCTCTTAGGACCCCTCCTATGCCAAAAAGACTTCTTGTTTTAACTGAGAATCGTTGGTAATCAGAAATTTTTTTATCTGTTTCCATTCTCTCATTATAATAAGTTATGGCTCTTGCAATCTGCGCTTCTGAAACATCAAAGTGGCCTAGTTTGAGTAACTCTAAAAAGTCCCTGAATTCTATGAGGGTGGGTCCTCTTTTTATTTCTTGGTCTACGATAGAGTGATGGGCTTCCTTAAAAAGTGTGATAATATCTTCTTTTGTTGAGCGAATAACATCCAGTAAATCCTTAGGAAGCTTATTTAATTCCAATAGATTGACTCTTCCAGCTTCTATATAGTCCTGTAAGGTACGAATCGTATAATAAAGTCGTACTTTTTCGTCTTCGAAAAGGCAGTTACCCGCATAATCACGCACGCTCACGGCTTTCATTAAAGTAACGGCTCTTGGAGAAACTTCAGAAATTATCTCATCGCGTCTTTTGGATCCTTTTTCAATATAGGATAAGGTAAGGGGATCACTAAAAGTTTTTTGTAGAACCGTGTTAAAGTCGTCTTCATACACATTTAGAAGGTTATCTTGGACGCGGTTTTGCCACGTGCAAACATTTCCATTGTACTCAACAAGCCAGTCTAAACCTTTCGTCCCATCAGGATTTAACACAAGAGCAGGAAAATCATTTTCTGATTGGTCTATGTCCTGATTGTAGACACTGATTGTATTGCTGATAGATTGAGGATTATTTAGGTTTGGTCTAAGACCCGGATCGAATACGCGAGAAATTCCAAGAATCACACTATAACCAGATGGAAAAATAAGCTTTTTTTTCCAGGGTATAACTTTTGTAACAAATGGATCATCAGAGGCATTATCTCCTATGCTTTCTAGCTTATGGGAATCCAAGGATTCTAAAAATTTCCATAAGGTCTTATCACCTTCGAAAGTTTTTAATTGCAGTGTAAGATAGGGGTGGGAACGATAATTTTCTTCAAAGATTTTGAGCAAGTTAACAAGGGGCTTATTGGCAAGTTTTATGCTATGGCCCTCACTTATGCTAAGACGGATGGATACCCTTGCAGGTTTCTCTCTCTTTTCTAGAGCAGAGGCTATGTCTCTAACGTAGGCTTCCCCTACATCTTCGCTAGAGGCCCATACCCCACTTGTAACGAGCATAATCCGGTCTGCATTGACCTCTGTGATGCAACGAAGAAGAGCTTTTCTTTTTAAAAAGGATTCTCCTCCTCCCGATATCTGCAAATACCCGACGTTTGCTTCATTAGCAAACTTAATAAATTTATCAACTCCTTCCTGTGTAAAGCTATCCCTAATATCGGAAGCGCCTTGATTTGGAGGGGACTTAAAAAAACAGAAGGGGCACCCCACACCACAAAATCGAGTTAGAAAAAGGCATAGGAAAGATTTTCCTCGATAAGTATTTGTATCATATCTAACTAAATTATTAGTCTCTACAATAGTTTTGCTATAAATGGTGGGTGAGTCAAACACATTTTTCATACAAGCTCCTTATTACTTTATAAAAATCATTAACACTACGATGACATTACCTTAAAAAAAAATTTCTTCCTACTTTAAATTCTTCAATTTTTCCAAATGGGATTGAACCCTTATAACTTGCGAAGCATTCATGGGGAAGAACTTCTGTGTAATATGTTGCGCTTGAATTAAATAAGCAATGGCCTGATTTTTAAGATTCTGAGATTGTTGGCTATCTCCCCTCTCAGATGCGTGTTCAGATTTTTTTAAGTAAAGCTCGGCCAGAATTTCTAAGGCAATATAACCCTCGGGATGATTATTTTTCTGAAACATGTCTAGCGATCTAGAAACAAGATTCTCTCCCCTTTCTATTTGATTTTCTAGTATATAAACTTGTCCTAAATTTCTTAAAATACGTGCAATTTCAGTATGATTTTTGTCATAATTTTTTTCATAAATCATAAGACTGTTCTCTAATAAGTTCTTAGCCTTTTCGTAGTCCCCTGACTTTTTATAAATATTTCCTAAAAGAGAATCCACCCAAGCTAGCCTTACGTGGTTTTCAGAAAAACAATTTTTATAAATTTCTAATGCTTTTTCTAAAAGAGTTTTGGCATGCTCATGCTTTCCAAGTTCCCCATAGATGGCTCCTAAATGCGCAGTAACCCAAGCAATGCGAGCATGATTTTCCGATAAACTCTGTCTGTAAAGTGTAAGGCTTTGTTCAAGTAGGTTTCTAGCTTCTTCAAAATTTCCAAGCTCTTTATGAGCAATGCCCAGGTGGGCCAATACCCAAGAAACTTTAATAGGATGTTCAGAAGAATTCTGCTTGTAAATAGAAAGACTCTGTTCACATAACTCTTTAGCTCGTTGGTAATCTCCGAGCCTTCTATATACATTTCCCAAATGAGCCAAAGCTCGAGCGATACCAACATGATTCTGCGCAAAATGCTTCTTGTAAGTTCCTAAGCTTTCCTCGCATAAATGTTTAGCCTTGTTATGATCCCCAAGCTCGCTATAGACATCGCCCAAATACATTAAAGTTTGAGCTAGATGAAAAGGATTCTTATGACCATTTTGACTTGCGTCTAAAAGATTTTTTTCAAGGATATTTTTTGATTTTTTATAGTCGCTTAGATAGTAATAAATATAGCCTAATTTTCCTTCTATAGAGGTTCTAGTTTTATTGTCTAATAAATTATGGCGCTTTAAAGACATCTCGCAGTGTGGTATCAAAATTTTCATTTTAAGAATATCTTCTGCATTTATGACTTCATCTATATATTGCTCTAATATCTTAAAGGCAGATTGTAAGAGTGGGGTGTTTTTCTCTATGGATAATATCTTTGTGAGGTGCTCTAAACTTATTTCTTGCGTGCTGCGATGAATTGAAAAAGTAGAAGGTAAGAAAGAAGTGGCTGATTCATGAGTTACTAGGGAATATTTTTTTAAATTATAAATAAAATTTTCAACAACCAAGTCATTTTTAAAAAGAATAAGTAAATCTCTAGGAATTTCCTGAAAGTTTAATAGGCTTATTAAAAGCAAAAGATCTTTAAAGCTCCTATGGGTGTTTGTAAGTTCTTGCAGCGATAACGTAATAATTTTATACCGGGTCTTCGTATAGTTAGTAGCTTCTTTTAAAACATTTTCTTGTATGCTTGTGAAATCCTTATCGTTCCCCATCAAGTGTTCCAAGTACTTTCCATAAGGCACATTCGTCGCTTTTAAATAATAAGCAGCAATAGATACATCGAGAGGGAAAGGGGGGATATCGTTCAAAAACTTTTTTGTTTGTTCAGCTTGGCTAGAGTCAAATTTGTTACTGTTTCCGCTTGTCATGATTTTTGTGAAGAGAGATAATTTTTCTTCAGGAGATAGCTCATTTATCTGAATTGTTGTATTAATATTATTATTGTTTTCAATATTTTTGTCTCTTGTTAAAATAATAACTCTTCCTTTTCCCCACACACTTGCATCATGAGGAACATATTCTTGGATATCACCAAGCTTTTCTACATTGTCATAAATTAAAAGCCAATTTGAGTGACTTTTTAACTTTTCTCTCACGAATGAAATGATTTTAATTGCTTTTTCTGTAGCAACTTTTATATCTTTCAATTCTTTCAGCTTTTTTCTTTCTAACTCTGTTTTAGAAAGAGCATCTGCAAGGTTTTCGAATGCATTGTTTAGACTTTCTTTTGTTTCTGCATTAATTTCCCATGTTACGTTAGTCTTTTGTTCGCGAGCATAATAGCGCGCTATTGTTGTTTTTCCTGCACCGCCAATTCCTACAAGAGCTACTGTTTGAATGTCTTGTGGACCTTTTAGGTTATCCCCTATTCTTGCCATCACGTGAGGGCGATCGAGGAAGGTTGATTGAGTAGGAATTACTAAGTCAGGGCGGATAGACGCCTCTGCATTTATATTCCCTTGATTTGAAGCTTTCTTATTAGCGCTAGGAATTGAAAAACCTAGCCAAAGAGCGCAAAGACAAAGAGCACTTATTACAGGCCAATGCATTTTTCTTCTTTGCAATGTAGTAACAAGAGTATGAATGTGTGATGCTACTTTAGCTGCTAAACTCCTAATTCTTAAGAAGTTAGTTGCTAAAAGAACGGGGGAAGTTGGGTTTGTTGAAGACTCATTAATTGCGTCATATTGAGCTTTAAATTCTAAAGTAATTTCATTAAAATTTACCTTTGGAAATATTTTCTTTAAAATTACGAATGCAAAAGCATAATAATTTTCTTGGAAAAAGAAATCTATATATTCAACAGGGTCTAGCTCCTTCTCAAGGTCTGTTTTAGCGTCCTTATCTAGAAAGAGGGTAATAATGCAGTTTGGTTTCTCAGAGGCTTTTTTTACCAGGTGTAAGAAATTTCTTTGTCCCATATCGTCTTTAGATTGGCCTAGGAACATATTTGAGAGAAAGCATAAGGCGTAGTCAGTCTGCCATTGTTCTATATCGCTGAGTGCATCCACAGTAAGCTTATGCCCACCTTTCTCTTCAATTGAGAGCTCAATGCCTGCAATCTTGAAATGATGCTGGAGGGTTCGCGCGATTAGGGTGCTATTTTTTTGCTCATTCCAATATACCAAGAGACAAGAGGGATGCTTAAAGTTAAGCAACTTAGCAACCTTTAATAGTTGCTTTTCAAAGCACTCTTGAATGCGCAGTCCTCTATAATATTTTTTTATATATAAAAATTTGTCTGAGTTTTCTATGAAATCGATAAGCCCATCGCGTGAATTACATTCTAATTTCATCGTTATATTACGCATATGCGTTTCAATGGTTTTGGGTGTAATGGATAGGAAGGATGATATTGTTTTTGCAGATCGTCCGCTACAGAGGTAAGCAATAATATCGATTTCTCTACGCGTAAATCGGACGTTATTCACTGTCTCTAAGTGCTCAGAATAAATTTCTTGTGGAAGAATAATATTATTAGCCTGCATAAATCCCCTGTTCGGTCCCAATTATACTCACGAGCTTCTCTATTTGGAAGTTTTTTTATCCTCGCATTATCATGGATACATTCTTAGCGAGTTTTTTAATACTAAAAAAACCTAAGGGAAAAGCCCTGAGCTATTCATTAGGTGAATTCCCAGGGTAGCTTTTCAAGGAAATCCTGAGCTAAATTTCCCCTGTGATGTGAAAGTAAAAGCTTTTTGGGTCTTACATTTACAGAGCTTGGTGACCCTAGCCTCCCAATTTAGGTTGTCGCCGAAGGGGAGAGATTTAATGGAGTGTTTGGATGTTGGTTGTTGTTGAGATCTCTCCCTCCTTTTATTGAGAGGGTGGTTTTTGTTGTTAAAGAGTTGTTGTTATTTTAAGACCTTGCCTTGTGAGGGAAAAGACAAGGAGCCCATAGGGCCCCTTGTTAGGTTGGTATCTAAGCAATACTTGGTGGTGGTTTTTTTGTTATTTTAAGATCTCACCTTTTGGGTGAGAAAATCGGCAGAATATTTTTAGCCTCCACAAGAATACTCTGCCTCGCCTCCCTAACTTGTTGAAGGATGAGAATGAGTGAAATCTTCCTTCAACAAGCGGTGTGTGGGTGACGAGCAGTTGCTGACGTCACGTTTAAGAAGAATAAACCAGGGGAGGGATCATAGCAACATAAAATTTTAGAATAATTTGACGCAAATAAATGGGAGCTTCACAGGAGATTATTTATGCAAAATATAGCCTCTTTAGAACAACAGTCAGACAATCACAAGGCTCTACCAAAATTCCTAAAGATCTTGACTGGAAAATCCTCCACGTCGGATGTAAAACTTGTTTTTTCAAAAAAAGATGTCTCTCCTCCATATTATCAGGAAGAAGCGCCAAACCATGATACATTATTGCAGGACGATTACACGAGAGCCACAAGCTGTATCTCTCAAATAATTGACCCATTATGGAAAAATATCTGCGCGGATCTCCTCCATATAATGGGCCCTGCCTCTATCCTAAAAATATGGAAAAGCGAATTAGGAGAGTTTTCCTCATCTGATAAGCACATTGATATTACATGCGAAACAGAAGAGACCGCAGCATTTGTCCAACAGTATGATTTTGTTATTCTGGGCAGCCTGCAAAGATATTTCTCAGGGCTTAAACAACTGAGGGCGAAAGATATATCTGTTCTTTAAGATTAGCAGGACAGACAGAATTAGAACAACTTACGATCACCATGGTTAAAGAAAGCACTTGGATTGAAAGCTTGTTCTTGAGTGGCCTATTTCTTTCTAGCAACTCATCTTCTCCTATGCATCAATGGCATGCGGCATATGCAAAAATTTAACTTTCAAAGATGAAAGAATTTGGTTAAGTTGAAAAATAAGAAATGATAAACTCCTTCTTAAGTTGATATTTAAGCATCGCCTGGTAGAGTTTATTGTTACTTTAAATTCTCGCCTTATAGGATAAGAAAGTTGACGGAATATTTTTTAGCCTCCCTAAGAATACCCTGCCTAGCCTCCCTAACTTGTTGTTGAAGGATGGAATATAAGCCTCCTTCAACAAGGGCTATACGGTTATAATATCAGTCATACAAGTAGGGTAGTTCCCAAAGGTTTTGTTTCCAACAAAAAAATTTTTGAAAATTTGGAAGCTTAATAGGAGAGATATCTACGCAAAATACAGCAATTTTCAGAAGGATAGCTGAAGAGTCACAAAAATACCGAAAAATTCATAAAAATTTCAGCGAAGCTCTCAAAACTTGAGGTGAATTTATTTTTGAGGGGAAATATTTCTTAGTCTACCATTACCTTTAAACTGTATAGAAAAATCTCAAATATTTTTATATTTTCTCCACAAGATATGAGAATTGTTAAATATATTAAGGTATGCCAGTAAAATATCTTTGTTAAAGAATGTATATTCGACGAGATCTATATCTTTATTAAATCCTATATTAAAAAACGTATTAAACTGTCCTTCTCGTTTGCAGATTGTTAGACCAGAAGTTACGGATGTAAATTTGTTTCGAATACCGCCTACCGCGTTCGTATCCTTCAATGTTTTCCACGAAATGAGCCCTATATTTGTCTTGCGATAGTTTTCGAGAATGGGCTCAATAAAAAAGAACTGTCTTTGAATGTAGATCTCTCCCCATTTTTTATCACTAAAATATCCTGTGTGCTTGCCCTGATCGCTTACGACCCCATGTCCTATGTAAGAAATGTCTCTCTGTTTAAGATCTTCAAAAAATTCATCTAGTTTTATTTGGACTTCCCATGGTATCCCTTGTGAAGATAATCTCTCAAGCATTGTAGAATCCCTATTTTAGCCCTTACTTTTTTGTATTTTTAGTATATTAGATGAGTTAGCTTAACTGTCAATTATGAACTTTACCAGGAAAATGACAACAGTGCATCAATATACACCTACCCTAAATTGTATGGGATACATGACCCCCTCCCTTGATCAAATTCAAGAAGCTTTTGTGGAATATTGCGCTATAAACCGTTCGGGTCTTTTTTTGGATATAGGATGTGGTTTTGGCGTGGCAACCCTTCCCGTTATTGAGAAAGGTTGTCAGATTATAGCCTGCGATCTGGAATCAAAACATCTTGAGATTTTGAAGGAGAAGGTCTCAGAGCAAAAGCGAGCCCTTCTTACCGTAATGACGGGGCGTTTTCCAGATGACCTAACATTTCCTGAGAATACCTTTGATGGGATTAATCTTTCGATGGTGCTTCATTTTTTTTCTCCTCACACAATAGAAGGTGTCTTTCAAGAACTCTTTTTTTCTCTTAAACCAGGAGGGCGGCTCTTTCTAACAACGAGCAGTCCTTATCAAGGTGTCCTTGCTCCCTTTATTCCGGTCTATGAAAAAAAGCGGCTCACCGAGGAATGGCCTGGATATATTCCTGATATTGCAGAATATGTTCCTCATAGAGCCCACCTTCTTCCAAAAGAAAACATTGTTTTCTGTATCCATGAACTGCGTCGTTTAGCTTCAAAATTTAATTTTCACGTCATTGATGCAGCATCTTTCTCAAGAGAAGGTATTCCCCCAGATTTAAGCTTAGATGGCAGAGAATATTCGGGAATAATCTGTGAAAAGCCTTCGGACCCAACTTCTGCCTTTCTCGAAAAAAACAAAGCAATCATGCCCACACATGCGGCAAAGATCAGATAGAATGCAGGCGAAAATGGGTTTCGTGTTGTTTCGATAAGGTAGGTACAAATAAGAGGCTGAGTGCCGCCCAAAAGGGCAATACCAACCGCATATCCTAAAGCAATGCCCGTATACCTTACCCTTGTGGGAAAAAGTCGCTGAAGAAGCGCATTTGTAGGCGCATTAAATGTGCTCATGGTCACGGCTGCAATGAGGATGGCCATAAAAATAGAAGAAACGGTTTGAAGCTGCAAAAGATAAAAGATGAAGGGTGAACAAAAGATCGTGATAAGGCAAGAAGTCAACATGACCTTCCTCTCTCCCACTTTATCCGCAAGATGTCCCATAAGAGGGGACAGGCTCCCAAAAATAATCAGTCCTATACAGGAATAAAGCAGCGAATTCGTCAGGGGATACTTAACCACTGTTGTTAAATATACGCTGATATAGACCACAAGTGTATAGGCAAGAACCCCATTCACACCGCCAATGCCCATCGCACATAAAAACGGTTTGGTGTAGTTTTTTAACACGAACGGCAGAGGGGCATTTCTTTCTTTAGAGTCTTGCACCATTAAAAACTCAGGCGTTTCGTCGATTGAGCGTCGAATATAGGTTCCTAACAGACCAATGAGAATGCCAAAAAGAAAAGGAAGACGCCAAGACCATTCGGGCATAAAGGATAGGTTAGAAAGGGCAGAAAAGAAAGTTGCTAAAATGGTGCCGGCAGCCCCTCCTGTGAGAATAAGAGCGCCTGCAAATCCCTTTCGCTTTTTCATATGTTCTAAAAGGAAAATCGCGGATCCATTGTTTTCACCACCTAAGCAGAACCCTTGACCCAGACGACAACAGAGCAAGAGGAGTGGCGCCAAGAACCCGACATCTTTGTATACAGGCAAGCATCCAATGAGAAAAGTAAAAAACCCCATAAAAATAATGGAATAACTAAGGGCTTTTTTCCTCCCAAAGACATCTCCTAAATAGCCAAAGAAGATGGATCCGAGAGGTCTCACAAAAAAGGCAAGAGCAAAGAGAGAAAGAGTGCTGAGAAGGGATGAAATTTTATCTCCCGTAAAGAAGAGCTGGGAGAAGGTCACAGAGAAAGCTCCAAAAAGAGCAAAATCATAAAATTCTAATCCATTCCCAATAATAGCGGATAAGAGGATTTTCTTATTAATCTTACTGTGGTCCTTACTGTGCTTTTTTTTTCTTATTGGATTGAGAGAACGTGAGTTTTTTGTTTTATACCTCGCCATATTTTTTGTACCTCTTTATTTTTTTTCCGATTATAAGGGGTTTTCAGAAAAAGCCAATATGAACTATTTTTCCACATGCATCTGATTTATCTGTGTCCTGCTTCCCTTCTTTAACCCTAACTTCACAAATCTTGACTATCCTTTTGTTTAGGAACAAGTTCAGCATGACAACTTTGTGGTAGTATAGGGACTTTCGAAAGAGGTCTATTGTCGCCGCAAGCGGCGGGGAATTTAACCCTAAGAGATATTAAAGCGGCCCTATAGGCTCTGTTAACTTGTGAATAGACGGTGTAACTCTCCTTGGAGAAGGAGGAACGACGGGGAATACACGAGAGAGTTCCACTCCTAAATTTTCGTTATATCTATGAACTTCTTCTGCGTATTCAGGTTATTTATTTCTGTGATCATAAAAAATCCTTTATATCTAAATATATATTTTATATATGCTAGGAAGGTCTGCGCAAGTATTTATTATGCCTGATTATTATTAACCTTGATCTTTTGTAAAAAAGAAATTAGAAGATAGATATATGGTAAGTGTTGTTTTGATAAAAATCAGCAGCTTTTAACGCACAATTGGCGCTTAAAAATTGAGGTTACACAATATGTTAGCGAAATTTACGTCCTATCTTCTGATATTTTCGATCCTTGTTTCCGACGCAGCCTGGTGCGGAAAGGGGTCTGGCATACGTCAGGCCGATGATGGCTTTGGACAACGACGAAAATCCGTTCCTGCGCAGCTGAGGAAACAATCCACGACACCTCGTGCAAGAAGCCAATCCCTTCCTGATGTAAACAATCTTATGGCTCGATCTAAACCCCTTGTTCATTCGAACAAAATAATATCGACGATTTCCACCGAGGGAGAAAAGCTAGAGGTTAAAAACTTCATTGTTCTCGATATTATTCAAGGACTGTCTGAAGATCCAGTTGTAGAAAACATTAAGGAAGATCATTCTTTTTCCCCTCCAAAATCCACCTCTAAAGGTGACAGCTCTCACACCATATCCTCTGATGATTTAGACGCAGGCGCTCACACCTCTGTTGTTTTTGATATTATTTTAGAAACCAATATCCAAGAACACACAAGCAAATCCAGGGAGCAAACAGAGCCTTCTCCCGAGGGGACAATCGGGGCGGGTGTGGACTCCAAGACCCACTCCGTATCAACGGACAGCTTAACGGATTCATCATCTGACCAAGACCTAAATATTAACACTCCCGTCATCACTCTTTTACGGGAGGATAAGGTTCAAAACGAAGAACAGCTGGGAGAAGAGGTTGGAAAGACTACATCTATACCCCTGGTTGGCCTTAGCGAGGCTTCTAACAATAAACCAGAAGATAAGACCCCAGAACCGCTTCTAACTCCCTCAGATTTATCTCTGGAAAAGTTTGTGGAGAAAGGTGAGCCTTCCCTCTCGACGATTGTTGAAGAAAAGCAGCCCCTAGAAATTGTAGAGGATAGCCCAAAAGGCACTTTCTCTGAGAAGACCGTTATCACTAAGGCCGACTCTTCTCCACGAGATGGACAGGAGTCTACCTCAAGAAGGAACAGTGATTCCTCAGATGAAGGTGCTGCTACCCATGAGACGGAAGTGCAAACCAACTCACTCGTAGACGCTATTCCCTTGCAGATGATAGAGCACAAAGAGATCGAGCAAAAGGAGGATTCTTCGTCTTCCCCGTCGTCACAGGATAAAAGCTCAGACACTTTAAATACCACAGAATCATCATCGCCTGAAAATTCAGACTCGTCAAAAATTTCTCTTGAAGATTGGGTGGGGGCGCAGACAAACACTTCTTCTGACGGTGAGCCCATAGAAGAAAAGCCATCCGGTCTGCTGCTCCTTGATAATGAAGGGGAAAAAGAACCGATTTTGTTGAACCCTAATAAAGAGAAGAGGGACTTCCCTACACAAAAAAAGAGAGAAAAAAAGGAGAGGAATGCTCGAGAGCCTATTATCTCCATCTCTGAGAATCCCGATAAATTTAACGAGGGAACCAGCCTCCTTTCAAACATCAGAAAGCCTGTAAAAAAGACCCCGGAAAAGAAAGGCGACTTAACGAAAGACTGGGAAAAGACGGGAACGGACAACGATAGCGACATTGAGTTTAGGCGGAGTCGAAGTTTGTCGAACCTTAGCTTTGAAGGTGACATTGAGGTTACGAAACCAAAGAAAAAATTTGTGCCCAGAAGTTCGGATGATTGGGTTTTTATGTATGAGAATCCGGGGTCACACAAGACTTATGAAATGCATTCCGTTACAATGGAGGGGGATGAGTATGTCCTTATAGAGGACGAAGAAAAGAACCGCCTCCCCAGCCTTTCGCAAGCGGAAGAAAAGCTCTTACCCACGCTCATTCCTGACGGCTTAAAGGGCTTCATCGAGAATGAAGATCTTGTATCAAACATCCAGGTTTCTCTTGAGAATGAAGGCTCTGAAGAGGAGTCATCCGATCAAGGGCCAATGGTTCTTAATCGCCCACGCCAACACAAGCTTGACCAACTGCTGAATGACTTACCTCCAGGGGCAAGAAGTGATTTGATGGGAAGAGTAGCTCTGTGGGAACAAATACCCGCAATGTTGTTGGGAGCTGCTGTTGGAGGAGCTGCGGCTTACGGTATAGCTTGTTTATGGGGCCAGGGGATATTAAATTTAGCTTCAGACTATGATGATGACTTTATAATATTATTAAGCGGAGGCACTTTTTTTGACTATATTTTAGCCACTGTACTTTTTGATACCGTTATTCGTAATGCCCTTTACGGAAAGAAGGCCGCCTCTTATTTATCAAGGCGCGGGGCTAATATGGCGGATGTAATATCTATTGGAACAATTTCTTTCCTACCTTCCCTCATTTCACCTTTTGCTTTTATCTCTATTGAGTTGGGATTGATGGCTGATTATGGACTGGTAGGACTTAACAACCACTTTGCTAAAAGGATGCTGGCTTATTCACCATTTTTATACCTAAATGATTGGTTCTTTAACATATATACGGCTTCAGGAATGAAAACAAACATGAAAAATTGGGTGGGAACGTCCGGAAAAGAATGGGCAGAAACGTCCGGTTCTTGGTTTGCACCTTTGGCCTCCAAATTGGTTCTTTATATCTCCCCTCCCTCTGAGGAGGAAATGCGTAAACAGCGTTTCAATAAAAAATTGGGCACCCTTATTCATCACTTACCGTCCCTATCTAATGAGAAGATGAGAGAAATTTATGAAACCATTCAGTCAGCCAAAGCCACTATTGCCACCGAACTTCCCGAACTTGAAAGCCTCGAAGCGACCGTAAAATTTTTAACCTACCGCTATGTCCTTTCTTTGGGCCATGAGATGGAAAAAGCCAAATCATTCTGTCAAGGGCATCCGAACGAGAACATTGAGAGTGAGGAATTCAAACAGGAACCAAAACCAGAAGTTCTTGTAGAACTTGATAATGGGATTCAGCCGCTTTCTTATGCGCCCCTTTTATCTGAGGATGGGAAGGAAAAAAAGGAGTCACAAAAAAAATCCTGGTATGAAATATATGATAAAGCTACCGATATCCTTATTGGGGCTTCTCTTGTAATCGGATCTCCTGCTCGTTTGATAACATTTACCTATATTGTGCAAGAAAGTGTTAAAGCAATGATGTATGCTTCGACAGAAGCGGTTCTCAGTAGGTCTGCTAAAATATCTTCTGGAATATTTGCTTTTCTTACAGGGTTTCCTATGCAAACAGGCTTGGAATATAAGGGTATGAAGAACTTTGCTGAAATGATTTGGAGTATGGAGAATCATGGCCATGAAAGTTATCCTTGGGCCAGAAGGAGCATAAAGGGAGCTTGTGTGGTCCAAGGCTTTATTCTTGCTGTGCCTGTTTTGATTCTAGCTTTGCAAGCTTGTACAGCACTATACGGGGACGATTGGTTAACAGACCCAGACTTTACCCCGTATAAGTGGATAAGCCTTACCAGCATATTCAACTATTTTTTAGCCGAATGGGCGGTTCAAACAACGCTTGCAGAAGAGTTTTGGAATAAAACATTTCTAACAGGTGCTATTGATGGGGGAAATCAGTATTTCATGTCCGCTTATAATCAGCACCTGCTCCCTGTCTTGAATGAGCATATTCAGCCTTTGGTGAGCAATTACGTGGCTCCAATGGAGTGTATGGATCCCACCCGAACCTACCAACAAGATTGGCTCATTCGCTTTTTCAAGGACAGTCAAGATGAGATAGATGATTTACATCCC
The DNA here is from genome assembly GCA_013815465.1 of Alphaproteobacteria bacterium. Taxonomy (GTDB): domain Bacteria; phylum Pseudomonadota; class Alphaproteobacteria; order UBA9655; family UBA9655; genus UBA9655. The sequence continues at coordinate 13,670 of JACDGE010000039.1, forward strand.
CAACTCCACTTTGAACTTGAGAAAATATTATAAAGATAAGGAATCAAATGACGCTCTCTCAGCACTAAGAAAAATAAAAAAATAGCTGAATTTTATATTAATAATTATTTATTTTTGTTGTTATTTGTTGAATGTCGTTACCGTACAAACATTATCACAACTTTTGTAAGTGGTATTACACTTCCTGCTATACTGCTCTTTGAGAGCAGGGGTTAATTTTTTGAGAGGTAAAGACTCAGGTAACTTTCCTACAAGATCATAATCATCAGATTCAATACAATTTATACCTATATTCGCCCAACCGGTTTCCGCCCATAGTGAGCGTCCGGTGCAGCTAGTGTGTCCGTATTTTCAGCATTATCCTCATTCGTAGGATTATCTACTTCTGGGAGTTTTTCAGACCGTTTTCCATACCGATGTCGTTTTAGCATGCTAACTTGATAGGTTAGCTCATCAATCTTTTGAGCTTGCTCTTCAATTTTTAGAGATTGGGCTTCAATCCGTTCATTCTGATTGGCAATAAGGAGCTTTTGTTCTTCCACAACCCCGATTAGCTGATAGACGATAGCTTTCAGTTCGTTCGTATTGTCAGTGAGTTGTTCTTGCGCAATCATTGGGGTAAATATACCCGTGATTTCTTGCAGTTACAACCTTATTTTAGTTTACAACGTGGTTACTATAATCGACACGACGGGGAAGCTTACTAATGTCAAAGCCCGCAAGAATGCATATTCCGGTCCAATCCGGGCAATGATTCTGATTCAAAGCGGTCGGTGATTCCGATTTAATCCGGTCGGTGATTCCGATTCAAAGCGGTCGTCGATTCCGGTCCAATCC
>JACDGE010000040.1 GCA_013815465.1 Alphaproteobacteria bacterium
TTAACCGAACTCCCAAAAGGCTTGTGAACAGGTTTACTTGAGCAAAAAAGTAGACAGAAAAATCAAAAGTAGTTTAAATTCTCGCTTGAGAAGCCTTTCGGGGTTCTTGTATGAATGGGCACCTGTGAAGGTCGGCAAAAACTTTTTACAGGCGATTTTCATAGGTATTTGGTCACGTAAATCTCCTTTTCTTTAGACTGCTTTTAAATTTAGATGGTGCGGCCCATATTTCTTCTTCATCCTGAGCCGCCGTACTTTTTCTGCTTTTTTGCTCTTCATAACGCCGTACGTCTTCTGGACGATAAAAGGCCTGTCGACCCTGTTTGAAGAAACGAGGTCCTTTCCCGTTCCATCTCCATTGACAAATTGTCACGACTTCTACTTTCCAACGGCGGGCTAAATCTACATCTGTGAGCAAATCATCTTCCATAAAAAAGTCTCCTTCTTGTTTGATATACGCAGTTTAGGTTTTCATACATATTATATGTATAAAACATTCTGTGTACGTAAGTCAACAAAAATTTTTCTTGCCTACTCATTTTTTTGTTTTCAAATTGAGCAAGATGTGTTACTACTCTTTCACTATGAGCACACAGATCGCTAGACAGATATCAACACGTATGAGGGCTAAGAATCTCTCGTTGACAACCCTTGAAAAAGAGGCGGGAGTACGTCCACACGCAGTCCAAAACATCCTCAGAGGTAAATCAAAGAAGCCCAGCGCTGAGCTTTTGCAGGCGGTTGCCGATGTATTGGGTTGCAATGTAAAAGATCTTCTTCGCCCGAAAGAATCTTATGATGAGGAAGAGCTTTCCTCCTCAAGGAAAGAATTTCTAAGTCATGCTTACGACAATCCAGATCTTTTTGTAGAGACTGTACAATTTGTAAACGCTGCTTTAAGGGAGAAAGAGAACTCCCTTACGATTGAGCAATTTATGAGATGTGTGGAAGAAATTTATATTCAGTCTCTTCAAAAAGATCCAAATCAAGTTGATGAGGACTTTGCCGAATGGTGGATTGACCTTGCGACTGATTAAAAGGGCACCACCAGCCCCTTTTTATCCAAAGCGAGTAAGATTTCTTGTGTTCGCGGATGGGAACGGCCAAAGGTATCTATATGGGTTTTCAAATACTTGTGGGTAAGGCCGTCCTCTTTCATCTCAATGCCCAGTAGAGCTAATTCTTTATAGAGATCGGATACATCATCAATTGCTTTCTCCTTGAGTACAAAATCATAAATTTCTTCGCTCAATAAATATTCCTTGAATGCATTTTTAAAATCTGTTTTGGCTCTATATGCCTTTCCCATGCCTAAGTGAGCTCTGGCCTGACTTCTATGTTTTTTGTCACCGCGAAATATCCCTTGATATACTTTAAGAGATTTCGTAAAATTACCTAAAGCTTCAGGGATAGTTTCTTTATTATAAATAAGAAACAGTCCCTTAAAATAAAAAACATGTCCTAAACTCACATTCTGTCTCTCTTTAAAAAACTCCCGTAATTTTTTCTCATATTCTTCAAATGTTTTTGATGCTTGGGTTAAGTTTCCTTGTTTTGTGAATGTTTCTAGCATTCGATGCAATATAGAATGCTCTATAGCTGGATATAATGCGGGAAATTCTTTTGCTTTATTTAATACTTCTGCTGATTCTTTAAATTTTCCTTGATCTGTTAAGACAAGTGACCACACATAGATAAAGAAACTCTTATAGGCGATTGATTGTGAATCACTAAATATGCTCTTTCCTTCGTTAATAAATTTCTCTGCTATAGCTGTTTCTCCTCTCATGGTATGATACTGGGCGAGGTTGGCTATAGCCCTCAATTTTTCTTCACTATGGTCTTCAAAAGGGGTTAGAACATCCAATCCTTCAGTCATATATCGAATGGCGTCATCATAATTAACATTATGAGTACATTCAAAAAATCCTTTATTGATTTTAAAGAGTGCCGTATAGTATGGATCAAGTTTTAATCCATCCTGTAAGTCCTTCTCGATTGCTTCTAAATAAATTTTAGAAACTTCAAAGTTTCTTGAAGGGCCCATTAAACACTCAAGAATACAAACTTTCAGCTTTAATAGGCTAAGAGTTGAATAGCCTATTGCCTTCGCATTTTCACACAATTTTTGAGCATGTAACAAATGGATAGGTTCTCGTGTTACTTTTTTGATAAAGACTTCTGCTGTGCCAGAAAAAACCTCCAGCATAACTTCGGTAGCTGTATCTAATAGTTTGCTTTTTTCTTCCACGTGGATTGTTTCATTAATGAGTTGATGAATCAGATCATGCACAGAGAGATAATGGGTCATTTGTCCTTGTTCTATTGATTGCTTTTCATGAAATTCAGCCGTTTCACTAACCCCTACGAGTGATTGGCCATAAATATATTTTATGGCTTCATCAGCCGTTAAAGGGCTATCTGTTTTTTTTAACCAGCTTTCTATGTACGATTCAGGGATATCTTTACTGTTTAATAGGCTCATAAAAAATAAAGCCTGGAGTGCGTCTTTGTGATTTTCTTCGATAGATTTTAAGCGAATAAGTAAAGGTGTCTGGGCGTCATTTGGATAGGTATCTAACACAGCATTTGGCTCCTTTTCTTTTGTTGTAAGCGTTCTTTTCATATGCAGGGAAATGTATTTTGGGATTGTAGCTGTAGGGCAGGATTTTATAAACTCAATCGCTAGTGACAATCCCAAAGGATAATCACTGAGTGTTTCTGCTAAGTTTTCAGCATCCTCGTCTTTCTCTCTGGGAAGGAGCATCTTGATAAGATTAAGAGATTCCTCACGTTTCAATTTTCCAACGTCAAGCGTATCTGTCCATATGTTTGGATTTCGGGAGGTGAGAAGGACATGACGTCCTGATTGATCGCGATGAATATAGGGAATGTATTTTTCAATTTTCTGATAACTATCTGCATTATCAAAGATCAATAAATATCTTATATTTTTAATTCTCAAGATATTTTTTACAGTATCAACAAGTGCTTCTTTGGACATTATTGAGGGTATGATTTGTTCTTTTTCAGGCAATAGCGTATTTAAAGCGCTTGTCAGTCGTTCAAATTGGCTGGGTATGTCCTGTTGAGCATCAAACCACCAAATGAAAGCATAATTTTTATGGAACTGTTGGGCAAATTTCTTTGCGATTTGACTTTTCCCAAATCCATGCCAGCCCGTAAGTGCCAGCATGTTGCTCTTGCCCTTAAAAAAGGACTCTATCTTTTGAAGGTAGTTCTCTCTTCCCACAAAAAAAGTGTTATCATTTGACAGGTTCCAAACGGTCGAGTGGGTGACGGAATAACTGATGGTTGGATTGAAGACTACAAAATAAAATGGCATCATAATGCATAATAAAAAGTAGAAACAAAAAAATCTTGTATAAATAATTTTCCACAGACTACCCTTCATTGAAACAATTTCACGATATTGTCTTCGGAATTTTCCAGGGGAGCTTTTGGAATAATAATTTTTATAATATTAAAATCTTTTTCATTTCTTAATGAGATGTATTGTATATCATTCTCATGGCACATTCTTTTTAGAATATTTTCTGAAATAAAGAGATCAAAAGCCTTTTTGAACGCTTTTTCTGATTCGTTATCTGAAGGATATCCTTTGTCTCTCAACTCAAGGGCTATCGTTTCTTCCTGATCAAGTGCTGTAATTGAAACCTTTCCATTTCTTGAAAGTCGATAGATGGCTTTGCCAATGACATTCATTAAAATCAGCTCTGTAAAAAGGGGATCACCATAAAAAAAGAGATCATCTGGGCATGTTATTTCAAGTGTTATCTTTGATTTATACATTTTTTCTGCAAAAAGAGCAGAGATCTCTTCAAAAAGGTTGATAAAACTTATTTCTTCGACCTTCTTTTGTAAAATTCTCCCTTCAGATAAATCATGAGCAAATTTTGAGCTGGATTGAAGGAGCTCAAATTGCTGAGCTGTTGAATAGAGCATTTTTGAGCCTTTAATGCCTTGGGTCACAGCGTCCAACCCTTTACAAATCTGGAGAGCCTGTTCTCTTTTTTCATTGTTTAAATTGGCATGAATTTTCTTGTAAGATTGAAAAGACTTCCAACAAATTTTGTATTTTTGTTCAGAAATACTCAGCTTTTCCGAAAATTCATCTCTTTCTTCTGTGACTTTTACAAGGTTTTTCTTGAGTGTTTCGATCTCGCGCCTAGAGGCTTGCCGAAAATACCAACGAAGACAAAAAACAGAGAAACAAAACAATGAGAAAATAATAAGGGTATAAAAGAAAAATAAAGCGTAACGATTTTTATGAAAAAAAGCAAATTCCCAAAAAGAATCGGGAGGTTTTCCATAAAGAGCAATAGGCGTCTTTTGAAGAAGGAGCGATTCTTGAGACGAGCCTAAGGGTGTAAAAGAAAGCGTTCTCATGTTCCCTAAGAACGTCTTAAAGTCTGCGGAGGTGATTTTGATTTCCAAAACCCCTTTGAGGGTTTCGTTCTCATCAAAAACGGGGGTTTTACTTATGAAGGCATCATCTTGAAAGATAATGGATGGTTCTTTAGAAGATGCATGAGGGATGGGCGGCTCTGGCTTCACATGAGGAAAAACGCCAAACCGAGAGATTATTCTGTAGGGTTTTGAATACATATAAAGGACAAGGCTTTGAATGTTGGGCAATTCTTGTGGTGTATATAAACGAGGAGCCGACACTAAGATATTTTGGATTCGTTGAAGATCACCTTGCGATGCTGCAATGCGGCTGCCTGAAAGTTGGAGCATTTCAACTACCCTTTTAAAGGTAACCTCTGTTGTTTGCTGAAGTGCTTTTAGCTCTGCTTGTTGAGTTATTTGATAAACTGAGCGATAGTCTCGATACTCAAAAAAGACGTATGTTGTTGTGAAGATAACAAAGGTAAGGAAAAAGAGTCCCGTCCCCACAAGAAGGGGAGTTAAAATAAGTTTCAGGTTATTTGTGAGTTGCATAAAACAAGTCAACCTCCCTTTTTATTCATTTTTTCTGATTCTACAAGGCTTTTTTAAAAAATCAAACGAATAATTTGAGGCAAATTTTAGAATTCTAGGGGTACAGATTGATATCATATGAATTTTGAAAAAACTGTAAGATTATTTAAGATTTCGCTTGACATTTTGTCAGAAAAGTTTATAGTATTTCTTATATATGGAGCAAGTTTAATGAAAACGAAACACATACAAGATCGTATTAAAATCAAAGGCGCAGGTTGGATTTTTAGTGCCATGGATTTTGTTGAGCTTGCAGACCGCAATTCCATTGACCAAACCCTCTTCCGTCTTTGCAAACAAGGTACCATACGCAAACTAACGACCGGGCTTTATGATACGCCCATCGTTAACACACGGTTTGGAGCGATTCCACCCGATCCTGACAAAGTTGCTCACGTGATTGCTAAAAAATATGACTATAGCCTCCAGGTTAATCCTGCTCAGGCAGCCCATGCTCTAGGTCTTTCTCAACAAGTGCCAACACAAGCAGTGTATTTAACAGACGGTCTATCAAAGGTTGTGAACGTTGGCAATCAAACTTTAAAATTTGTCCATGTCTCCCATAGGAAAATGCTGGGGGCCGGTACAAAAGCAGGGCTCATCATCCAGGCCTTGTATTATTTTGGAAAAGACCACCTTGATGAGGGATTTCTTGTTCCACGGATACGGGCTTTGTTAAATGACAAAGACAAGGGGGATTTAATAAGCTTGGTGCCTAAAACGCCCTTATGGATGCAACCCATTTTGAAGAAGATTCTCCAAGATGCTTAAACAAAACTTAAAACGGCAAGACCTCCGGGATGTTTTTACAATCGTTGCGGACCGAAAAGGAGTCCTCCCCTTGGTCGTAGAGAAGGATTTCTGGATTACGTGGTGCCTTCAGAATCTATTTTTACTCCCTCTTCCCGTGACTATGGTTTTTAAAGGAGGGACGTCCCTCTCAAAAGGCTATAAGCTCATAAACCGATTGTCTGAAGATTGTGATATTACCCTGAACAGGGCAGATTTAGGCTTTGTAGGCGAGAGGGATCCTCTTAATGCATCGTCCCGGAAAAAGAGAGACAAATTGCTGGATGAGTTAAAGACGGTCTGCAATGATTTTGTCAGCTCAACTCTTAAGACGAGACTGTACGAATCTCTTAAACAAGAGCTTGAGGGGGAGACCTGGAATTTAAGTGTAGATGAGGACCCTCAATCCTTGCGTTTCTATTATCCGCAGGTTCTTTCTGAGAACAATTACGCGGCTCAAGATTATATACGCAAAAGTGTGCTTTTGGAGTTTGGGGTCCGTGGCGACATTTACCCTACAGAAGGTAGGCGCCTTACCTCATATATAGCAGAGGAATTTGAAACATTTGATGACAGCTCCCTATTGATTCCTTGCTTGTCTCCCCTAAGGACCTTCTGGGAAAAGGCAACCTTATTGCATGCCGAACACCACCGTCCTATAGAAAAACCAACACCTTTAAGAATTTCAAGGCATTATTATGATCTCAGCATGCTGTATAAGGCAGGATTTGCAGAAAATGCGATGAAAAACAGCGAAATTCTTCAAGATGTTATTAAAAACAAAACGCTTCTATTTCCTTCAGCGTGGGCAAATTATGGATTGATTTGGACAGATAGTTTAAAGCTCCTCCCAACGGCTGGACGGCTATCTGATCTCGAAAAAGACTACGCCCAAACAAAGGAAATGATGCTGTTCGGTGTTAAGCCCTCATTTGAGGACATTCTTGGAGATATAGCCACGCTTGAAAAGAAGTTGAAAAAGCTTGGAACGTTCCCACCGCGTGAGGGATTATTATGAACTTTAGAGAATGCTAAACGAATATGGCACAACAGAATGATGCACCTTCGCTTCTTATGCTCATCGGAAGGAAATGTGCACACCTGGTTTTTATGAGAAAAATATAGACGATAAATTAAATTTTTCTCGATAGAGACTTAAAATTAATCCTCCAGGTGACAAGTAGGAGACAATTTTAAAATAGAGGTGTCAAAAAGATGTGATTTTTGCTTTAATAACAAAGAGAAGTAAAAAACTCCAGATGCTGACTCTTAATCAGCGGGTCGCAGGTTCGAATCCTGCAGCGCCCACCATTAAAAACTCTCGTTTTTCTAATGGTTTCCTAGGGTTTTACTAGGTTTTAAGAAACTTCTAAGTGTGGGTTTGCGTTTATAAAACGTGGCAAAACGTTGGTGAAATCGATGTATGTTGATGATAGCTTGATGATAATCTGAAAAAATGATAAGAAAAGGGAAACACAATAATGGAGGTTTCCCATGCCCAATCTTACCAAGCGTTTTGTAGAAAGTATTATACCTGACCCTGAAAAGCTATCCCAGCATTGGGATTCAAGCCTCAAAGGGTTTGGAGTGATTGTTCTTCCTAGTGGACGACGAACTTATTGCATTCAATATCGAAATCAAAATCGCGTCCTTAAACGCTTAAAAATTGGTGTTCATGGACAGCTTACGACCGAAGAGGCAAGAGCGCTCGCACGCAAACACTTGGCAAGCACTGCCCATGGAGAAGATCCCTCTCAGGATAAAAAAGAAATTCAGGCGCTTTTTGGTATGCAGGATCTTGCTAAAGATTATATTGAAAGGCACGGTCAAAAGAAGCGGGAGAAAAGTTTGAAAGAAGACCAAAAACTTCTCAAAAATATCATCATGCCTTCTTTGGGTTCTGTGAAAGTGGCAAACGTTTCTCGCCGCGACGTAGAAGGCCTTCATTTAAGGCTTAAAGATACACCTTATCAAGCCAATAGGGCTGTCTCTCTTTTGTCTAAGATGTTTACCCTTGCTATATCCTGGGGCTGGAGGCTTGATAATCCTGCTCAAGGCATTGAAAAATACCAGGAAGAGAAACGAGATCGCTGGCTGAATGATGAGGAGCTCCAAAGACTTTGGAGCGTTCTTGATAAATATCCTGAAAACCTGACGGGTTATGTTTTCAAGTTCTTGCTTTTGACAGGTGCCCGCAAAAGTGAGGCTCTGAAAGCGACTTGGGATCAATTTGATTTTGAAAAAGGCATTTGGGTCAAACCTTCCCATCTTACCAAGCAGAAAAAGAAGGAGTATCTTCCCCTCTCAGATAGGGCTCTGTCCCTTTTAGAGTCACTCAAAAAACTAACTTCCGAATCTATCTACCTTTTCCCTGGGCGGAAAGCAGGAGAGCCGCTAAAAGAAATCAAAAAGTTCTGGGCAACTGTTCTAAAGGAAGCAAAATTGGAGGACGTCCGTGTGCATGATTTACGCCATACCCATGCGTCCCACTTGGTTTCAAGTGGATTAAGCTTGACTATTGTTGGAAAACTGCTCGGTCATACCCAAGCGTCCACAACGCAGCGCTATGCCCATCTGGCGGATGACTCCCTCCGGAAAGCCACAGAGGTCTTTGGAAATAAGGTGGATCAGCTGATGGGTTAAGGGGGGATGCATTAAGAGCAAATATTAATCAAAAATTGCTGTTGTGCCTTTTAACATAAGAGATTTTGAAAACTTGACGAGACTTTAGGATTATTTGATTAACACCCAGTAATAGATATCAGTCAATGGAGGCACTACTGTGTATAGGATCAGAAACATTATCTCTCTTCTAGCATTATTTTTATTAGGTATTACAGGCATAAATGCCCATATTCCTGCCACTACTCCTATGACTGTTTACGAGAAGAAGTTGCTTCAAGCTGCTAAAATGGATCGTTTATTTCAACTTCCTAAGGCTCAAGTTCTAAACCAAGCAATCTCACCTCTGATGCTGGAATATTTCTTGGAGAAGTCAGGCTTAATTGAAAAAATTGCAGATCGACAACTAAGAGAAACAGGTATCTACATGGCTGTTGCTCTGGCTTTTTACGATTATGAAAAATTTATAAAAGAAAATATGCCTCCTGCAATGATAGAACATTCTTTAATCCACGAAGAAATGAAAATACGCTTGATAGATGCTATTATATCTAACAGCTTGGTTTTATAGATGTGTTGAATCATACGCGTAGCAAAAAAACTAATGGGATGGGGGTTTGCCAGCCCTGAACCGTCGAGATGCGTTACAGCCTAAATTCTCGAGGGTTTTATAACGAGAGCTGTTTTTGGAGAGATGAATTTTTAGGTTGGGATATGATCAGCAAAAGTGCCAACCTTTCTGGCGTCTGCATGCATGGTCTCCTCCATGCCCATGCCTCTCCCCTTGTTTCAAGTGGCTTGAGTTTGAGCATCGTTGGAAAGCTGCTTGGCCACACCCAAACGTCCACAACCCAAAGGTAGGCCCAGCTGGCGGACGAACCTCTAAGGCAAGCGGCCGAATTGTTTGGAACTAAGGCGGGGGGGCAGATTGAAAAGGGGATTGAAGTGAAATTGACGAAAGAAAATTAACTTGACCCCACACGCCGGATGAAATTTAATCCTTGGAGAGATGAAAGGAAAAATCATGGAACCCAAAGACTTATTCAAATTTGTAGAGGAGAACCAGGATGAGATTAGCGCTCTTACCCGCGCTCTGAGTGACTTTCTTCGGCAGCGCCAGCCGGATCCTTACGTCGTCCTCGCCTCCCTTACGGGTGTTGTCGCCTTCATCATTGAGCATAATTTTATCGCTGTGGATAATGCCGAACATCTGAGACTTCTAACCCATCAGACGTTAGAAGCTTACAGGAATACAATCCTTGGTACCGCAGAGCCAATTATGCGCGGGCGTTTTAATGAAACTCTTTGTGATGAAGAGGGTGATAGGGAAATCTATACAGGTTCTTTTGGGAGAAGTTAACTCATACATTTTGTGCTTGACGCCTATGGGGATTTTTTATTAGTCTGAAGATGTTATCTTATTCGAGATAGCGTGACACAAGAGCGGTGAGACGCCCTTGTATCACTAACCACTGCAACGTACAGGAGTCACAATGGCTGCACTACACATAGCTCAAATCGAGTATCTCTCACAAGACTTAATTGAACACGTTAAAAACGCTAATAATCTGATTATGAGAAGCAAGCATGAGCTTGCTCGTATTCAGCAAATAGCCATAATGTTTTTAACTGTTCTTGAGGAATTAGAGAAAGATGCAGAATATGAGCAACAATGCAAATAATACAAGCGCGTATTCTTCTACTAAAAATCTTCTAAAACGACTTGAAACCGATATGCTTGCCTGCCATCGGCAGATGGAAGTGCTGAAAATCGTTTTCAAAAATCTTGAGGGCTCATGGCTTGCGATTCACCTTGCCCATAAGATCGTGAAAGATGAGCTTGAAGAAGAGCGTTAATTGAGTGGTATGGTAAAGAAACGGTGGAGAGGTTATGAAACTAATAACCTCTCCTATGTTTTAAAGCCTTTCAAAAAGTAGACTTCTGCCTTTTGAATGCAATGCCATTTTATTTTTTTGCATTAAAGGCTCCCTGAGGTATATATCTTTGCATAAAATTAAAGTTGCATTGATTTATTTTTATGTTAATATAAATACCATGAGTATGCAAAATGAAAGAAAATTAAAGACTCTCTTTAAGCTATGGCCGATGCACACAGCTTTACCTGTCGCATGGCTAAAAGAAAAGGGATTTTCTCAATCTCTCATCCAAAAGTATATATCCTCCGGGTGGATTCAATCCTTAAATCGGGGCGTTGTCGTGAGGCCTGATGATATAATTGAATGGAGTGGCTTCTTGTGGGGACTACAACAACTGAACCCCTTTCATATAGGAGGGAAAACAGCTCTTGAACTGCAAGGAAAAGCACACTTCGTAAAGTTTCAAGAAAGCCAAATCTTTCTTTTTACAAAACCTGGAACTCGATTGCCTCAATGGGCTACACAGAATAAAGGCTCTATAAAGTTTATCAATGTGCCCACCAATCTTTTTACGAGAAATGTAGGATTAAAAGAACATTCTTTTGGGGAATATTCGTTAAGGATTTCTAATCCAGCACGGGCCTTTTTAGAATATATGCATCTCTCGGACAAATACCATAGCCTTGATGAAGCGTATTATCTCATGGAGAATTTACAATTCCTTAGCCATGACCTCATGCAAGAAGCTTTAGAAGCCTGTAGGTCCGTAAAGGTCAAGCGTTTCGTTCTCTGCCTTGCTAAAAAACAAAATGCTAACTGGTTTAAAAATCTTGATCGTTCTAAAATAACTTTAGGTAAGGGTGTAAGGAAAGGTGTTGAAAATGGGAGGTATGATTCTGAATTTCTGATAACATACCCGAAATCATGGGCCAGGGATAAAAATGAAAGCGTATTTTGAAGGACAAGTCCACCTTCTTCTTGAAGTTTTAGGAACAATTGTGAATGGCCCCCTATTCGCTCTTAAAGGAGGGACAGCCATTAATTTTTTTCATACAGACCTTCCTCGACTATCCGTTGATATTGATTTAGCTTATACACAAATCAACTCCAGAGAAGATTTTTTGAAAGACAATCAGGCTTTTTGCGGTAACGTATTTCTTAATCTGCAGAAAAAACATGATGTTCTGGTGCAAATACAAAGAACAAAAGAGGGTATTCCAAAACAAATAAATATTTCTTCAAAAGATACGGGAATAAAGGTCGATATAAATATAGTGTTGAGAGGCACTGTCTATCCCATTATTTTAAAAGAATCTTGTAAAGCGATTAACAAAAAATACGAGACAGTTCTTACGCTTAACACCCTCTCATTCGAAGATGTTTATGCGGGTAAGTTCTGTGCGGCCCTGGATCGACAACATCCAAGGGACTTATTTGATGTCCTGATTTTTTTTCGAAATCACCAAATAACGGATAAGCTGAAAAAAGCATTTTTGGTGTATTTGATGAGTGGGAGTAGACCTATATCCGAATTTATTAATCCTAATCGATTGGATCAACGGGTCTTTTTTGAAAATGAGTTTTTAGGGATGACGGATTATCAGGTATCTTATGGTGAGCTTGAGGAAGCTAGAGAAGTCCTGATTCAAAAGCTTGATGATGCTCTTAATCAGCAAGATCGGGAGTTTCTTGTTTCATTTAAGAAGGGAGAAGCCAACTGGGCGCACTTGGATATGGACCATATCAAAGATATGCCTGCTGTAAAGTGGAAACAACACAATCTCATGAAAATGTCACCTCAAAAGCATGAAGAAACTTTAAATGAACTTAAGAGAAAACTCGGAATCTAAGTTTATAAATTTGAGTATTAGTATATACATTAAAACATGAGGAACAATCAAAAAGAAAATTTTAATAGAGACAGTAAAATCATATAATCATGTTCATTTTACATCCTTGCTCTGTGAAGAAGACACCTCAAATTTCTTCCCATGCTTTTTACACCATTCGATATGTTGATCAACAGCATCCTGAAATGCTTGCTGCGTTTTCGCGAAACTCCTTGAAATGTAATCAAATCATTAGAATTTGCAACATTTCCATGAAAAAGATTGCTCTTGTCATTAAAGTAAAAGTGCCCAATAAATCCCTTGTATGTTATCATAACTTTTATTCACATGAGTGCAGATTACAAAATTCTATTTGTTGGAATTTTTGATCTCGTTTTCATCGATGCATGGACCAAGTTTCCCTTTATTTGTGAAAAGACAATAACATGACTTGGCATATAGAACAATGTAATTCTCAGCAAGAAGTCTGCATTTTAAAATTGCAACTTATTGGGCTTTTTCTTTGTTTGATTATCCCAAAAACTGCAACTCTTAATGAGTCCAGAAAGGTTACTTCATCAGGGTGAGCTAGTTCATTAAGTACTGGCTTTGAACAAGCTGGCCAAAGGCAATTTTTGCTCTGGATTTTTTTAGAGATTCTCAACCAAAGTTTCAAGCAAATTAGCCTTCTCAATTAAGACGCCCAACTGGTCAGTCATAGGTTCTTCAAGCGCTTACACTTCAAGCGCTTACGGTTGACATTAGGAACAAAATGAGCACATTTACGTGTGTGGACAAACAACTTTCCCGATTGATTTAAAAAAGGTGTTTGATTACTGTCAAAAACACTCTGTTTAAAAAACAGAGTTAATTTGAAAAAAGGAAACAATATGACAAAAACAATAGAAGCAAAAAATGTAAGCAAAAGTGACCTCATTTCTAATGTTGTGGAGAAGACGGGATTAAAAAATACAGAGGCAGCGAAAGCTGTTGAAGCCATTCTCCAGTCAGTCATTCAAGCTGTAGCAAAAGGTCAGGAAGTTCGACTTGTAGGATTCGGAAGTTTTACGCTTACCCAGCGCGAGGCTCGTCAGGGGCGCAATCCAAGAACGGGAGAGCCGATTCAAATTCCTGCGAGTAAAACGCCAAAATTTAGGCCTGGTAAAGAATTCAAAGACGCTGTGTCAGCGAAATAATCAATAAGGTATAGAAAATCCTTTTTTTTACAGGTAAATTCTTAATTTAATGTATATACGTTGGATTGTTTAGCCCTTAGCCAGGAGTTAGGCAATCCAATTTGAAGTAAAGAAGTTAAGTCAGCGAGGTTGTCATAGAAAACACAGCTTTTAATACTCCCTCACACGTTCCCTTAAGCCTTTCTGTAGCTCCTTCAGGGCAGCTCTACCTTTATAGTGATCATCAATGTGAGGAATGGCTCTCTGCGGAGATTGCTGAAAAAATTAAAGATTTATTTGTGGTCGATTCATCTATAGGACTTTTGCGTTTGGGGGTCACAAAATTTAACGTAGCCCTGCCGCCGAGCTTTGCCTTTTGGCAGAAATTCTCGAGCCTGTTTATAACCGAGGTTTGCAAGACTTTCGGGTCAGAAAAGATGTTATCTGATGGGTTATCGCGGCTTGTTCCTCCTTCTTTAAATGACATCGAATTGTTCTTAGAAGAAGCCCCTTTTATGCGGGGGACAGAATACTTAAACGTTGAGCGCATGATTACTCTTTGGGATGATCTTTCTCAGGCGCTTCTTCAGGAGCTCATTCCCTTTAAGGGTCAAGTTCAGGACTATCTTGCAGCCTTTAATCCAGCTTGGAATAAGGTTGGGAGGGTCTGTTTTCATCTTGCGGAAAATAAGGCTGATTCTGATCATCCTTTTGCTTTTTTAGCAACCTATACGGCGCGGTTGTCGGATTCAGAAAATGTCACCCATCTTCCCTTAGGTCGAGCACTAAAGGAATATTCAGGGGAGAAACGCTCAAATCTTCTGTCCCTGCTTCTTCCCGTCCAAAAGGCTGCGGAGCAAAGCCCGTTCATCAAACATCTCGTTGATACAGGGGCTATCTTTCAACCCTTGGTTTGGGGAATAAAGGAAGCCTATGAGTTCCTTAAAACAATACCCCTGATTGAAGCTGCGGGTGTTGTTGTGAGAGTTCCCAACTGGTGGAATCCAAAGAAACCCCCGCGTCCTCAAATTACGATTGCAGTTGGCAATGCAAATGCCAGTGCGGTTGGGTTAGATGCTCTCTTAGATTTCAATATGGGATTTGCCCTACCCGATGGCGAGAACCTGACTATCCAAGAGTTGGAAGAGCTGATGAAAACTCAAGGC
>JACDGE010000127.1 GCA_013815465.1 Alphaproteobacteria bacterium
CATAATAGTTTCATAAAGTTCTCCTGTTCCCAGTTACGTATTTTTAAAGAAGCTTGGATATATTAACTTACAAATCTTACTTTTTGGTTAGTTCTCCAGCCCTCTGCCTTCAAAAGGGAGGTAATCCTTCTATATCCATAACGGCCGTATTGTTGTGCAAGGCGAAGGATATCTTCTGTGAGAGCCTCCTCGTCATCCCCTCTTTTAGGCGGGAGGTGAATACTCGATCGATGCACCCCAAGAGCTGAGCAAGCGTGACGCTCAGAAACACCATACCTTTGCATAGCATTTGTCACGTAAAAAACGCGGCGCTTGGGGCAAGCTACTTTCCCTGGACGACCTCCTGGAGAATCAGCTTATCTACTGTAAGATCAGCTACAGCCTTCTTTAGGCGACCATTCTCCCGTTCTAGCTCTTTGAGGCGTTTCGCTTGGGAAACCTGCATCCCCCCATATTCTTACACCATTTATAATAGATGGAATCGGATATGCTTAAGGCCCTACACACCTCTGTTATAGACTTTCCTTCATGAATCTGAGCTAAGCGCAAAAGTTGGTGACGGGAAGAAATAGAAGTGGCGTATCATGGCGGTGAAAGCCAGTCATAAATTCCATAAGAAAGGAAAGATACGCCATGGAAAAAGATAATGTAATTGAGCACGTTCAGCCAGGAGAATTTAAAGACCAACTGACAGAAGTTTTGCGTCAAGGTGCCCAAGCTCTTGTCTTGCAAGCGGTAGAAGCCGAGTTTGCAGAATTTTTAGCAAGCCATTCTGCAGAGAAACTACAAGATGGCCGTAAACGAGTTGTTAGACACGGCCATCTGCCAGCACGGAAGGTGGTGACAGGGATTGGAGCTATCCCTGTTAAAGTTCCTCGATCGCGAGACCGCAAAGTATTCGCTGCAGAAGAAGAGACTATCCGATTTGTTTCTCAATTGCTCCCTCCCTATGTCAGGCTAAGCAAGAGCATTGAAACAGCTCTCCCTTACCTTTACCTAAAAGGCCTATCGTCAGGGGACTTTTATCAGGTCATACCCGTTTTGCTCGGCAAGGATGTTGTTGGATTTTCAGCAGATACAGTTTTACGTCTGCGAAGTCAATGGAAAGAAGAGGTAAATCAGTGGAACAAGCGTCATTTGGAAAGCAAAAACTACGTTTACGTGTGGGCTGACGGTATCTATTTTCAGGCGAAAATGGAGCATGATAAACAATGCCTTTGCTTTATTTCTTGATAAGTATGAGGCTAAATACTCCAAGGCAACAGAGTGTCTGGAAAAAGACCGTGACGAATTGCTGGCTTTTTATGATTTCCCTGCCGAGCATTGGAAGCATATTCGAACGACAAATCCTATTGAAAGCACTTTTGCAACTGATTTTTCCTACCTTTTTTTCCACTTATTACAACACTCTTTTTTGCGGTACAACAACGTCACAAAACCACTTGACAATATCTAAAATATATACACATGATTCATTGAATCTATTTTAAATAGATACATTTATTTTACATTTAGGATTGTCACATATGTTTAAATTTACGCTAACAATCGCAACATCCGTTTTTTTGCTTATGTCAGGTGCAGCTGATCTTTTTGCGATGGACCTCGATGAGACCGAAGCCTTAGGGATCGCACATTCCGTGCCACAAGATGTCATGGGAGCGATCCTCCAAGAAGCCAGTAAGGACAACAATCCCCGTCATTTAACGTCCGTTTGTAAATCCTGGTATCACGTTATGCGTGAAAATCAGGGTCCTCACGGGGCGGAACTCCATTATTCGACTATAAATCCTCTCCATTTGACCATGAACCCTTTCATGAAACAATGCATGAATACCTACTGGGAGAACCAATTTTATAACGGGATCTTGCGTTATACGCCGACGGAGGATGGCGGCGACATGGTAACGTTGAAATTTTCAAATCTTATTAAGGATGAAACGTTTGATTTATCCGCCTGCGGAAACAACGGTCAATACCTTGTTATCACCAGAAGTATGGACCGTTTCTTCAAAATTGAAAAAGAGAACAAAGACAAGACTGTGATCTTGATCACCCCTCGCTATTTTGTCGAACAAGGAATGAACGACTCAACCCCACAATCTTTTACCGCTCTCGTGGCAGGATGGGATGTAGATCAAGCTCCGGTAGGCATGTTCTGGCGGTGGGGTAATGATAAGAATTTATCTTGGGTTGATTCCCTGACGACAGCAGGAATCGGGGGCATTTCATTATGTAATTTATTTGAAAATTGGCAGCGGCGCGACGGCGGGGTGCGGTGGAACCAGGGCATCGGGGAGCGCATGTGCAGGCATTTTTCATGTCAATTTTTGAGCCGAAATAAGAATTAATGACAAAAACCCAGGGGAGCAAACCCCGAGGCGCCCGGTATCCAACGTGACGAGATGCTGGGCAAAAGAGTGTGAACATGCAGCTCAAACTCTTCAATTATCGATAATCCTAGTCTCGAGCTAAGCGGGCCCATTGACCGATGTAACGCCGCAAAGTTGCGAGGGTATCAAGCCTTTGAGCTGCCAAAGATAACAGATGGGTGAGGATATTTTTAAAATACGCATCTGTTGGGGCGGGCTCATTAACTTGATACTCAGACATGTCTCGATCGTGAGGATTCCTCTTGTAACGGCGAGAGACATTTCTGTTGCCTTGCAATGGCTCATAAAGCGCGGAGCTACGTGTCAGAAAACGCCTGATTGTTTTATAAGATCGGTAAAATTTTTTGATCAACCATGTAGTAACCCAAGAAGTTAAATCCATGACTGATCTTGCCAATATAGGTTTTAGATTGGTGCAGCTTAAGGGGACTGTTGCGAACTGACAAATAGAGAGAGATCTGCTATAAAGCGAATAGGCTTTAGAGGAGATCCCCATGACCCAATTTGAAATGATTTGTTTAGATAAAATGGTGTGACCCACTCATCGCTACCGAAGGTTCATGAAGGTTTGGGATTTTAAAAAGATCGATTTTCTCT
>JACDGE010000041.1 GCA_013815465.1 Alphaproteobacteria bacterium
AGGAAGACTTCGATGAAAATATCTTAAATTACAATACAACCCCCAGAAAATCCTTGGGTTGGCTTACGCCCCTGGAGGCCTTTAATAAAAATTTACCACGTGTTGCACTTCAGACTTGAATGCGGCGGGTGCTTATTATATAAAGTATGTGCTTCCATATCTGATCATGTTATTCACAAAAAATTATATAAAAATAAAATTGAGTCTAAGACCAAAGCCGAATGAACCTTTTACTTTGTTGATAGGCTATTGAATCGCTATGGCCCTACATTTACTAGAGGATTAGAAATAATACTTTATGTTCTCTTTACAATGTAAATTTTAAATGATATGTAAATGTTATTGGTATTGATGAGTTAAAATTATGAAATGTTCCTGTACAAACTTTAAAAGAAAATTAGCCCTCCTTTCACTCGCTGTCTTGGCATCCCTATTAGCCGCACCTCAAGCCTCCGCCATGGAGAAGGATGACTCTTATTCTGAAACCGAGATCGAAATTAAGCTGGAAGAGGGAGAGCCCATTATTGTGAATCCAGAACCCAAAATCCTAAAGAGAAAGGAGGGGCCAGAATCACAGGCACAAAGCAGAATACACCCTTTATTAACGGAGAAAAGACCGCGATCAAGGGTGTGGCTACGGTCAGTTTAACCTTGGCATAATGTATAGGAATGGCCGAGGGGTGAAAAGGGATGAGAAAGAGGCCTGTCGCCTATTTAAGCTTGCAGCCGATCAAGGGTGCGCCCCCGCTCAAATTAAACTCGGTTTTATGTATGGCACTGGCCAAGGGGTGGAAAAGGATGAGAAAGAGGCATGCCGCCTCTATAAGCTTGCAGCCGATCAAGGACATGAGCAAGCTCAATTTAACCTTGGTGTGATGTATGGCACTGGCCAAGGGGTGGAAAAGGATGGGGAAGAGGCCTGTCGCCTCTATAAGCTTGCAGCCGATCAAGGACATGAGCAAGCTCAATTTAACCTTGGCTTGATGTATGACAAAGGCCGTGGGGTGGATCAGAATCCTCTTGAAGCTCTGCATTGGTTTTTGAAATCAAAACATCCAAAAGGAAAAGTATATACTCAGACATTTCTTCCCAAAAATCCTTACACACCTCTGATTGGTGATTTATTTCCGATAGGAGTTTCCGTTCTTTTAGAAAAGTACCGGAATTTAATCAACATCCAACCCGCCCTCATCCCCCAGGAATGGGAACAGATGAGCAAACCCATTGTGGCGCTCGCGCAAGGATTTAACCCTTTTTTAGAGTCCTTGAAAATAGTAAAGCCTGGTTTTATGGTGACGGGGGTGGAGCTTTCTTATCTGGTGAAGCCTTTGCTGTCTGCACAAATTACGCCCTTCTTCTCCTTAGATGAAGTTGATGGGGTTTCTTACCTCACCATGGGAGAGGATAATGTAGGCACGGTGAAACGCTTGATACCCTTCCTTAAACAGTTTGAAGACGCTAAAAGTCGTTGGGGGAGCTCCGGATCTTTAAACAGGGTGTGGATGCAGTTTTGACCCAATCTCCCTTTCAGGAGCTCTCCGGTTTCTGTAAATGGCGCCCTATTTTGGATCAAGTGGAAGAAGAAGGTGGACAATTGGTGGCTCTGGAGCCCCAAATAAAATCCCTCATTCGTGGGGTCGGAAGCCGTAATCGGGAGCTTTTTGAAGAATATCCTCTGTTGAAATAAGAAGGGTTTCTTGGAAATCTAAGAAACCCTCGCATACCGATCATGCAGCATACACAAGGTGCGTCATCCCGAGCCCCTTCCCCCGCGAAAGCGGGGAATTGCGCGTCGCGATTCAGAATTCTCCTTAGCAAGAGAATTTTATAATTGTTTTCTCAAATTTTCTGAACGACTGCATATAGACCTGACAGAAAATGCGTTATATTCTCTTTCTATAAATTTAACACATTCTTGAGGATACACCATGGCCGGACATTCACAGTTTAAAAACATCATGCATCGCAAAGGCGCACAAGATGCAAAACGCGCCAAGGTTTTCACAAAAATTATCCGCGAATTGACAACCTCAGCCCGCATCAATCCAGACATGGAATCTAATCCACGCTTGAGACAAGCTGTTATCGCAGCGAGAGGCTCCAATATGCCCAAGGACACCATGGAGCGAGCGATTAAGAGGGGCGCCGGTGGAGAAGACAACACGGATTATGTGGAGGTCCGCTATGAGGGCTATGGCCCAGGCGGGGTGGCTGTGATTGTGGAAGCCTTGACAGATAACCGGAACCGCACGGCAGGTGAAGTGCGCTCAGCCTTTACGAAATTTGGCGGGAACTTGGGAGAAACCAACAGCGTCAGTTTTATGTTCAATTACGTTGGGGTCGTCCGCTATCCAAAGGATAAAATTAAGGAAGACGCGCTTTTTGAAGCGGCCCTCGAAGCCGGGGCCCAAGATGTCATCTCTGGTGACAAAATCTATGAGGTTGAATCTTCTTTGGAGGACTTTGCAGGGGTTCGGGATGCCCTGATAGCTAAATTTAGTGATCCAGAAAGTGCGGAACTGATCTGGAAGCCCCAAACCATGGCGCCTGTTGATGAAGAAAAGGCCCCTACCCTTTTGAAATTCTTAGATGTTCTTGAAGACAACGATGATGTCCAGTCTGTTTTTGCCAACTTTGAAATTGCAGATGAGGTTATGGAAAAACTGGCAAGTGGGAAGTAATACCCCTTCTTGCCCCATCTTCACGAGGACTCGATCTCTCTCACACCCCTCGGGCGTCATCCCCGAGAGCGCGAAGCGCGAGTCGAGGACCCAGAAAAAAGCTTGCAATGCATTAAGTATTTCCTGGGTTCCCGCCTTCGCGGGAATGACGCAAGGGGTAAGGCTTCCTCTCCCTTTATGGAAGAGTTTGTTTACTCGAGAAAGCAGGGAGACAACGCATCAGATCCTCGCTTTCTCGAGGACAAGACTTGAAAGGTGATGAATATCATGAAAACCCGCATTATAGGACTCGACCCCGGCCTGCGCATCACAGGATGGGGCATTATTGATAGCGAGGGATCCAGTCTCTCTCATGTAGATCACGGAATTGTGACGTCAAGAAACGAAGAAAGTCTTTCCTCTCGTGTCTTAAGCTTGTACACTCAGCTCTCAGAGATTATCCAACGTTATACCCCAGATGAGGCAGCTGTGGAGGAAACGTTTATGAATAATAACCCCCTCTCTGCTTTGAAACTGGGAACAGCCCGTGGCGTTGTGCTGCTTGCTCCCGCTCAAGCAGGTCTTATAGTTGCGGAATATTCGGCCAATAAGGTGAAGAAGAGCGTGGTCGGGGTGGGACATGCGGATAAAGCTCAGGTCGCCATGATGGTGGGTCGTTTACTGCCCAAAAGTGGTGGCGTGACAAAGGATGCGGCGGATGCCTTAGCCATTGCTATTTGCCATGCCCATCATCGGTCGTTTCGGGAGAAGGTAGGAGGCCGTTTTAGCATTTAGAAGAAAGACAGAGATCCCGGACCAAGCCCAGGAGGGCAGGCTAAGAAAGTATCGTCTCTGTAACAAATATTGTTTAGGCTGAATATATATTTTGTTATAGGGACAAAAACCCCGACGCTGTCATCCCGGGCTTGATCCGAGATCTAAAAAAGCCTAGACTCTGCTCAGACCATTTAGGTTCATAGTCCATACATGACGAGGACGCCAGCCATGATTGCAAAATTAACCGGATTGATTGACACCATCAGTGAAACCTCTCTCATCCTAGATGTGAGTGGGGTGGGATATTTGGTGTCTTGTTCCAGCCGAACTTTAAGTATGCTTGGACATCAGGGAGAACAGGTAACCTTAAATATTGAAACCATTATGCGAGCCGAGAGCTTGCATCTATATGGCTTTAAGGATCAAGCTGAGCAAGATTGCTTTCGCCTTTTAACAACCGTCCAAGGGGTA
Source organism: Alphaproteobacteria bacterium (assembly GCA_013815465.1). Classification (GTDB taxonomy): domain Bacteria; phylum Pseudomonadota; class Alphaproteobacteria; order UBA9655; family UBA9655; genus UBA9655. Next base: position 3,909 of record JACDGE010000041.1, read on the forward strand.
GGGACCCGCATGGGGCTTGCATTGCTTTCTGCTCTGTCACCCACGGATATTTACCAAGCCATCGGGGCTCAAGATAAAGCTAGCCTTACCCGCGCCGATGGTGTGGGCCCAAAATTGGCGAGCCGCATTGTCACTGAACTCAAGGACAAGATTCCCAAAGACCTGGCCTATACAGCAACCCTTTATTCCCATCCTGCGGCATCACCCCTTGTGGATGAGGCTGTGTCAGCCCTCGTCAACCTGGGCTATCGTCGTCTGGAGTCCATGGCAGCAGTTCACAAAGTTCAGCAAGCATTAGGCGCTTCAGCATCTCTTAACGACCTGATCCGCCAGGGTCTCAGCCTGGTCGCCGGGAGTGCTGCATGATTACTATACCTATCGAACCTGAAGTGGCCTTATTGCAACCCCGCCAGTGTCATCTCCCGACCTTCGCGCGGATGATACAGAAAGGGGTATGTATGTATTATTTTTTTAGTGTGATGACCCATGACTAACCCAGCACGCCTTGTGAATGCGCAAGAGCATCTAGATCAACCAGAAATTAGCCTCCGCCCTCAGCGATTGGAAGAATTTGTGGGTCAAGAGCAGGCCCGAAGAAACTTAAGGGTCTTCATAGAAGCCGCAAAAACTCGGCGAGAAGCCATGGATCATGTCCTATTCTATGGCCCTCCAGGACTGGGCAAAACCACTCTCTCTCAGATTATGGCACGGGAGTTGGGTGTAGGCTTCAGATCCACCTCTGGCCCCGTCATTGCACGCGCCGGAGACCTAGCCGCTCTGCTCACCAATCTTCAACCCTATGACGTCTTGTTTATTGATGAAATCCATCGTCTCAATCCCGCAGTGGAGGAAATTCTCTATCCGGCTATGGAAGATTACAAACTGGACCTCATCATCGGGGAAGGCCCTGCAGCTCGTTCTGTTCAAATTGATTTACCGCCCTTTACCCTTGTGGGAGCTACGACGCGATCAGGGCTTATTTCCTCACCTCTCCGCGATCGCTTTGGGATCCCCGTTCGTCTTATTTTTTACACACCGGAAGAACTCACGGCCGTTCTGTTGAGGGGATCAAAGGCCCTTCAAATGCCCCTTACAGAGACAGGCGCCATCGAAATCGCCCGCCGATCGCGGGGCACACCCCGCATTGCTTTACGCCTTTTGAGGCGTATACGAGATTTTGTCATTGTGGAGGGTGCGCCTGAGATTACGGCTGAAGGGGCGGATCGAGCGCTGATTCATCTGGAGGTCGATCGGTACGGCCTGGATGCGATGGATCATCGCTACCTCAAGCATATCATTGAGCATTTTGGAGGCGGGCCTGTGGGCTTGGAAACCCTGGCCGCAGCACTCGCGGAACAAAAGGATACACTTGAAGATGTGATTGAGCCTTATCTGCTTCAGCAAGGATATATTCAGCGCACCCCAAGAGGCCGCATGCTCACACCCCGGGCCTTCGAGGCTTTGGGACTTAAGACCCCGCGTCATATTCAGCCGGTCTTTTGTGAGGCGGAAGATGAATAACTACCACTCTTTCCCTATTCGAGTATACGTAGAAGACACGGATTGTTATGGAATTGTTTACTATTCCAATTACTTAAACTTTGCTGAACGGGGCCGTACAGAAGCCATGCGGTCTATCGGGGGAGACCTTGTGTCTCTACAAGATCAAGGAATGCGGCTCGTTATTCGCTCCTGTACTCTAAATTGTCTTGCGCCGGCTTGCCTAAATGATGTATTAGAGGTAAGAACTCACTTCAAAAAGCCTGGACGTGCCAGCCTTAAGGTCACCCAGACTATTGTCCGTGAGGATCGGATCATTGCAACACTTGAGATTTTGTTGGCTTCTATCAATCCAAGTGGGAAGCCCATCAGAATAGATGCAGAATTTGCAAATACATTGTGGACTCATTTTGGAGAAATTTAAGAATGCCTACCTCATCAACTTCTTTACCTGACCTTAACGGCATTGCCATCGCTGCAGAAACTGTCACCCATAACCTATCCATATGGGGCCTTTTTATGTCAGCAGATCCTGTTGTTAAATTGGTTATGATTGGCTTGCTTTTTGCGTCCTTTTGGTCATGGGCCATTATTTTTAATAAGGCCATGCGCATTAAAACCCTTTTTTCAACTGCAGCTCAGTTTGAAGATTCTTTTTGGTCAGGCGGCTCCTTGGATGTGCTTTATGAGCGGATGGGCAATCGCCCGCGGGACCCTATGAGTGCAGTCTTTGCGGCCGCTATGCGGGAATGGAAACGGATGGGAACAAACGCCCGTTCCTCAATCACCCTGCAAGAACGCATTGAACGGGCCATGCACGTCACAGTAACGCGCGAAATGGATAAGCTGGATCGTCATATGGGCTTTTTAGCCTCCCTTGGATCTACAGCGACTTTCGTCGGACTTTTTGGAACCGTATGGGGAATTATGAACAGTTTTATCGCCATATCATCCTCTCAAAATACAAGCTTAGCTGTGGTTGCACCGGGTATCGCGGAAGCGCTCATTGCCACAGCTATTGGCCTCGTTGCTGCGATTCCTGCAGTCGTTGCCTATCAAAAGCTGTCTCTGGAGCTCAATCGCTATGCGAATCGTTTGGACTCCTTCGCGAGTGAGTTTGGAACCATCATTTCCCGCCAACTTGAAGAAAGTCACTGACATGGGATTTTCTACGGGCGGCAATCCTCGCACAAAGAGCACACGACGTAAGGCCCATATTGTCGCAGAAATTAACGTGACGCCTATGGTAGACGTAATGCTCGTCTTGCTGATCATTTTTATGGTCACTGCCCCTTTGCTGACGGTGGGTGTCCCCGTGGATTTGCCAAAAACAAATGCATCCGCCATGGGTGAACAAGATAAACCGCTGACAGTGACGGTGGATTCCAACGGAACAATCTATCTTCAAGAAACTCCTCTTGAGCTCACAGTACTAGTGCCGCGTCTGGTTGCCATCACAGGGTCCAATCCGGAAGCACGGATTTATGTGCGGGGAGACAAAGGGATTTCTTACGGACAAGTGATGGAAGTGATGGGAGCGATCAATGCGGCAGGCTTTAAAAAAGTAGCACTCATCTCTGAACTCCCTCAAGGTAAGGCACCCCCAACCCCTCAGGCTAAAACGGGTAAGTAAATTTCATGCGGAATGGCGCGATTCTTTCTGGTTTGTTACATGTTGTTGTTATCCTTTTACTCTTTATAGGATTACCTGATTTTTTTCGCCGTGATCTTGAACCCCCTCCTGTCATTCCTATCGAAGTGATTAACATTGCAGATATAACCCAGGCCCCTGCATTAAAGGTTAAGCCAAAGGAAGACGCCCCTAAGGAAGAGCCTAAGGAAAAGCCTGAACCTCCTAAGCCTACCCCCGTGAAGGAAGAGCTACCAGAGCCAGAACCTGAAAAAAAACCTGAACCGGAACCGGAGCCTAAGCCAGAGCCCGAACTGACTATGGATGATCTTTTGGAACCCGTTGAAGAAGAAAAGCCTAAAGAAAAACCGAAAGAGAAACCAAAGGAAAAACCGAAAGAGAAAAAGAAGGACAAAAAAAAGGATAAGCCAAAGAAGAAGAAAAAGGATTTTACCTCTCTTTTGAATAATATTGAAAAGACCGAGTCGTCTTCTGAGGGTGTTACTCAACCGGAACAGGATGAAAATTCAACGGCTGATCAAGCGGCCAATAATATTGGTGAGTTGTCAGTGACGGAGCTGGACCTCATACGCCGTCAGTTGCAGGCGTGTTGGAATGTCCCTGCAGGGGCGAAAGATGGGAAAGAACTTACGGTGGATATAAAAATTGAGCTTAATCCAGATGCGACCGTTCGTTCAGCCGTCATTGTCAACACCAGCAAACCCATGAGCGACCCCCACATGCGGGCCCTGGCGGACAGCGCCCATCGTGCTGTTAGAAATCCCCAGTGCAGTCCGCTTAAACTTCCTCTTGATCGCTATGATCAGTGGAAGACCGTTACAATTGGCTTTAATCCAAAGAATATGTTGTAGGGATCTCAGTATAAAGATTTTTGAAGAATATTTATGTAATATATTATGAAATTCTATATTTAAAGGATATCTATCAGATTTTATTATGTTTCGTCCCCAAGGAGTCCTCCATATTCCTCCTTCCCAAAAACCTTTTTATTACTTATACTGCGAAAAATAATTACTCCCCTTCAAGGTCATACAGAATGCTAAGATTCCTTGCTATTTTCTTCTTATCCATAGGTTGTGCCCTCGCGGATGATTCTCCTCAGGCAGAACAACCTCAAGCGGTGGTCACCATAAAGGTTGTTGAAGGCACCTTAAATCCTACCCTGAATAGCGTAGGGACCTTTAAAGCTTATGCGGACGCCGTCCTCAAGGCTGAAACGCCGGGTCGAATTGAGCTCATCCACTTTAAGGAAGGGGATAGCATTAAGGCTGATCAAAAACTTTTTACTCTTTATAACAAAGAGCAGGCCGCAAAGCTTAAAAAAGCGGAAGCAGCGCTTGCTTTAAATCAGAGCATTTTAAAACGAAAAAAAGAATTAGCGAAGAAAAATTTTGCATGCCTTCAAGATCTTGAAAAGGCAGAAGCGCAAGTGCGCATCGATGAAGCTGACCTTGAGCTGGCTCAGGAAGCATTGAATCAAACCATCATTAGAGCGCCTTTCGAGGGGGTTCTTTCTGAACGAAAGCAATCCAAGGGATCCTATGTAGCAGCAGGAGATGAACTGGTCCGGATCCAAGATTTAACGCCTATTCGCTTGACGTTCCATATTCCAGAGAAGGATCTTAAGGCGATAAAAACAGATGATCCTGTGAATGTGACCACTGATGCTTATGCGGACAAAACATTCGAGGGAACAATTGAAGCAATTGAGCCTTCCATTAATGAAAAAAACCGCAGCATAACCGTGCATGCCCGCTTTGAAAATAAAGATGGATCGTTGCTTCCAGGACTTTATGGCAAGATTTCCATAGGCCTCTCGGGGAAAAAAACCACTACTTTGGTGGTCCCTGAAAAAACGCTCGTGTTCGCACAAGATGCCATTTATGTCTATAAAAGAATGGGGGATAAGGCGGTGCTGACAAAAGTGACGTTGGGGATACGAACCGGGGATCAAGCCGAAATTCTCAGTGGACTTCAGAAGGGTGATGAAATTATCCTCGAAGGGCTTTATAAAATTCATGATGGATCTTTGCTGGCAAAGGAGCCGGCGACGGGTTCATAGCGTTTAGGACGTCATATATAGACGAAGTCCATATGATAGTTTAGGGGAGTCTAAATAATTTTTAGATCCCGGGTCAAGTCCGGGATGACGGCGTTGGTGATTTTGCCTCCATAAAAAACAATGTATTCAGCGTAAAGGGTGTTTGTTATAAAGACGATACTCTCTCAGCCTATCATCCCGGGCTTGATCCGGGATCTAAACTTATATGGACGAAGTCCATAGCATCATTGCGAGCGATTCACCACTTTCGGGTGAAAAAACACGCATTGAACTAAAGAAGATCTATTAATTCTAACTAACCGGACTCTATCAAAATGTTTATTACTGACCTTGCCATCAAACGCCCCGTCTTTTCAGTCTCATTGAGCCTCATGATTATGATTGTGGGTTTTTTGTCCTATATGAACCTGAGCCTACAACAGTATCCAGATGTGGAAGAGCCTATTTTTACGGTTCAAACTTTTTATCCAGGGGCAGCATCACCCATTATGGAGTCACGAGTCACAACGGTTCTTGAAGACGCTCTCTCTGGTATCTCGGACCTGGATTACATGGAATCGGAGAGCAAAACGGGTCAAAGCACCATCACGCTCAATTTTAGAGGCGGAACTTCCGTGAGTGTAGCCGCATCCGACATTCGGGAACGGGTGGGCCAAGTGAAAAGCTGGTTGCCGGACGAGTGCAAGGATCCGACTGTTCTTAAAACGAAGGCGGGGAACGATTTTTTTACATTTTTGATGCTTACAAGCTCCGATCATAACGAGTTAGAGCTGTATGATTATGCGGTGCGTAACCTGAAGGATGCTTTTGAATCCCTGCCCGGGGTGGGAGGGGTAATGCTTTATGGAAATGAAACCACCATGCAGATCCGCCTCGATCGAGACAAACTCAAAGCTTATAATGTGGCTGTGATTGATGTTTTGAATACCCTGGAAGAAAGTAGCCAAGAATATCCAGCAGGAAATATTATAAAAGGAAAACGGCATGTGAACCTTATTGTTGCCACGGGCCTCAATACACCTCAAGAAATGGGGGAGATGGTCATTTCCAATGCGGATGGCCATGTGGTGCATCTGAAAGATGTCGCTTCCATTACCCTGGGTAAGGATACAGGTGAGCGTCAATGGATGCCCCGTTTTAATAAGAAACCTGCCGTTGTTTTAGCGATCAAAAAAACCTCGGAAGGCAATATTTTAGCTATTTCTGCTGCCGTTCGCCAACTCCTTGATAAATTTAAAAAAACTCTTCCTGAAGGATTTCACCTGGAAGAAGGGTATAACTTTTCTATGTTTATTGAAGCTTCAATCAAGGCCGTCAAAATGACCATTTTTGAAGCCATCGTACTGGTGTTGCTGATTATCCTTTTCTTTCTGCATTCACCTCGGGCAGCTAGCATCCCCTTGTTAACCATTCCCGTATCATTAATAGGCTCGTTTGCTTTTTTGTATATGTTTCATTGTTCGATCAATACGATTACGCTTCTTGCCATGGTACTTGCGATTGGACTCGTTGTGGATGATGCGATCGTGGTTTTGGAAAATATCCATCGACATATAGAAGAGGGCCTAAAACCACTGGAAGCCGCTTTTAAAGGCGCACAAGAAGTCGGTTTTGCCGTCATTGCGATGACCCTGACGCTTGCCAGCGTTTATGCTCCTATTGCTTTTGTCCAGGGTCTCACGGGCAAGCTATTTGCGGAGTTTGCCGTGTCTTTATCAGGAGCCGTCCTTATTTCCGGCATTGTCGCCTTAACTCTTTCACCCATGATGTGTTCCAAGCTGTTGCGGCCGAAAAATATGCAAAAAGAAAGCCGGATTTCAAAGCGCATCGAAACATTCTTATCTATGATGGACGGATCCTATCAAATGGCTCTCCAAAAAGCCATTTCTTTTCCTAAATTATTATCAGGTATTTTAATATTAATATTTGTTAGCGGAATTTTATTATTTTATAACATTCCTTCTGAATTAGCTCCTCAAGAAGACCAAGGAATTATTTTCGGGGCGGCCAATGGTGCAGAAGGGGCAACTTTTGACTCCATGGCACCATATGCTTTAAAGCTTGAAGAACTGTTTGAAAGTGTTCCCGAACACAGAGGCATGTTTTCTGTCACAGAGCGTTCCGGTGTTTTTGGGGGCATTACCCTAGCTCCCTGGAGTGAACGTAAACGAAGTCAATCCCAGATCATTGATGAGCTGCGTAAAAAGGGCAATACCATTGCGGGCGATCAAATTTCAATCTTTCCCATGCAAGGGCTTCTTTCAGGCGGCCAGTCAGGGTTTCAAATGGCCATTAAGACGACAGGATCGTATGCAAGTCTGGAGCAGGATGCGGATGCGCTTGTTAAAAAACTTAAAAGCTCCCCTTGTTTTCAATCCGTTAATCACGACCTTACCATGGGAACACCCCAGTTGAATATTCAGATTGATCGCAATAAAGCATCCCTTTTAGGTCTAAAAGTCAAAGACATTGCCCGCACCTTAGAGGTCATGTTGAGTGGCGCTCGTTCCACTCGTTTTGAAAAAGAGGGAAGGCACTATGATGTTATCCTACAAGCTGAAGAAGCCCACAAAAAAGATCTGAATGACGTGGGTAATTTTTATGTCAAAGCTGAACATTTTAAAGAAAAAGGTAAAGATGGAGGAAATGAGAGCCAGGATGCAATCAATGATGACCTCATCCCGCTTAGTAACTTTATTACCGTTAAAGAAGTGGCCGTCCCACCCGCATTAAAACACCTCAATAAAATGAGATCGACCAATTTTCATGCAGAGCTTACGCCTAACTGTCGCACGGAAGAAGCCCTCACCCTCTTTAATGCAGCGGTTAAAGAAACCTTGCCCCCCTCTGTTCAAACAGAACCTATAGGGACTCTACGCAAATTTATGGATTCTCAAGGGGAGATGTACCTCATATTTGTAGCCTCTCTCCTCTTTATTTACCTGGTCCTGGCGATTCAGTTTGAAAGCCTTCTCGACCCCGTATTGATTATGGTGACCGTTCCGCTCTCCATGACAGGCGCCCTTCTTGCCCTCTATTTGACGGGAGGAACGCTGAACATTTTCAGTCAAGTTGGACTTATCACCCTTGTGGGACTGATTACCAAGCACGGTATTTTAATTGTGGAGTTTGCGAATAAACAAAGGGCCCTTGGACTGTCTACCCGTGAAGCAGCCTTAAAAGCCACAGCCCTTCGCCTGAGGCCCATTCTGATGACAACAGGGGCTATGGTCTTAGGCGCGGTCCCCTTAGCCCTCGCAACCGGTGCAGGCTCTGAAAGTCGTCAACAAATCGGTTGGGTTTTGGTGGGAGGCTTGCTGGGAGGGACCTTCTTCACGCTCTTTGCCATTCCCTTTGTCTATACGATTGTGAAGGGGTGGAGGAAGTGAGGGGGTTCATTAAATATTAATCTTTTTATGAAAAAATCATGCAAGTTGTGAAATATAGAAGGCCATTCAAGAATGTTTAAAAGACAATATACCTTCGTAAGAGGGCTAATATTTGGAATTTTTTGCTTGTTTATTGAGGAGGGAAACGCAGTATCCTGCGTGGAGCTTCAAAAAGAATGTATAGACCGCAGTACCCTTCAAAGTGGGAATCGTTGTGATATGTGGAAAAATAAAGATATTGTAGAACGCTGTAAGAAGCTTATCACAGAGAATGACGCTACTCCTTCATTCATCTGTGCAATTTCTTGTAACAATGCAAGAGGACATGAGTGCGAAGGTGAGTGCGATCAAAGCTTGGCTCATTGAGGCTGAGGCTAATCCCACTGAATCCGCCGCCTAATCCCGCGCAATAGCCGCGCATTCTTGTTCAAAGTTTTCCCGGATCAAGGTACACAAGTTTTCATTTCGTAGAGCGTAGGCGAGGGCTGCACCGAGCTTAACATTTTCAGGAATAAACTCTCCTTGAATTTGGGGAAGAGACGCCTCAAAGGACCCATCTTCCTTTAAGATGATGGCCGCATCCCATGGAGATAAATTAAGATTTACAGATGTCATATAATAGAATGCTCCCAAACACTTTTCTTTTTATTTTTATTATCTTATAGGAGGTCTAGCAAGGGAGATCAAGCATTTCCGTAAATTCTTGCCATTCTCTTTTGCTCATGCCGCTTTCCTCTTGGGTGGCGCCCTGCCCTTTCAAGAGTTTTTTGACCGTATCCATGGCATTTTTCGAAAGGCGAGCCCCTTCTTTTCGATACTGCAGAAAGGCTTCATAGGTAATGGGAACCCATTGCTCTAAAAGTTTAATCATGACGTCTGCATAGGCCCGAATTTCATACTGGGCATGGGGGTCAGCCCTCAGGGTTAAAAAGTGCATCAAGTTATGCAGATCGATCTTCCAATACATTTGGGTATAAAAATTCAAGGAAAGATTGGTTCGTGCCAACTCTCGGGTCAAGCATTCCTTTTCTGGGTTAATAATATTTCCCGCTCCGTCTTCGTTTAAAAGCTCTTCATAGTGACCATACACTTGCTCTGCATCATCTCGAAGCAAGTCCATGACATAGCGTGAGTACTCAGGAGAAAGGGTCTCTCCTCGCCCTTGGCGGTTGATGGAAGATTGCACGGCTAAATGTTCAGGTGAGGGGATATAAAATTCCTTATCCATTATGGAGTAACGAGCGGAATATTCATTCACATTGGCTGTCCGATGGCGAAGCCATTGGCGGGCAACAAAAAGAGGCATCTTAATATGAAACTTAATTTCACACATCTCAAAAGGGGTCGTATGGGAGTGGCGCAAGAGGTAGTGGATGAGACCCCGATCTTCCGTTTTCCTTTTCGTACCCTTTCCATAAGATACCCGAGCGGCCTGTACAATGGCATTATCATTTCCCATATAGTCAATCACGCGCACAAACCCATGATCGAGCACGGGGAACTCCTGATAAAGGACCTCTTCAAGACCGGAAGAAATTTCCCGACGGGTTGTTTCAGTTTGTTGGTGCAAATTTTGGGCGTCGTTTTCTAGTGGGGGCGATAATGGCATTGTGAACCTCTTTCTTTTCCCCATAAGGAGTAATTCATTTATGGGAACCACTCAAGGGGAAAAGTTTGCTTCCCTACTATGGCCCAGGGTTAAGGCGTAGAAGTATCAGATGTTATAATGCTGCTCTTAATCAAGTTTTCTATATTTAGAGATATTTCATATATTTTATTTTTAATGTTTTTGCATCCACTTTTTCTGAGTCTATTAAG
>JACDGE010000128.1 GCA_013815465.1 Alphaproteobacteria bacterium
ATGTCAGGCGAAGCAAGAGCGTTGAGGTAGCTCTCCTCTATTTGTATCTGAAGGGCATATCATCAGACGATTTTTCGGAGGTGATGCCCGTTTTGCTCGGCAAGGAAGTCGTTGGCTTTTCCGCAGATACGGTGCTTCGTCTGCGTAAGCAGTGGAAGACAGAGTTGGGCGAATGGAACAAACGAAACTTGAGCAGCAAAAACTACGTTTATGTCTGGGCTGACGGTATTTATTTTCAAGCCCGCATGGAAGATGACAGGCAATGTATGTTGGTTATTATTGGAGCGACTGCAGAAGTCAAAAAGGAGCTGGTTGGATCCATCGATGGTTATCGAGAAAGTGTTCAAAGCTGGGGAGAGCTTGTGGCAGATTTGAAAGCCCGTGGGCTTTCCATCCCACCAAAACTAGCCATCGGCGATGGGGCCTTGGGCTTTTGGAAAGCTTTGGAGGAAGTATGGCCGCAAACGCGCCATCAAAGGTGTTGGGTGCATAAGACGGCAAATATTTTTAACAAGAACTAGCAAGAAAATCAGAAATAGTCACGCATTCTGGCATTCCCTTTTCAAGCAGTAATGTCTTTTCGGATTTTACTAAGGATGTGCTTATTTCAGGTATGACGCCTTATCTTCCAACGAATAAAAATTGGGAGCTTAGGCTGGTAAGTAAAGAATGGAAAAACACCGTAAATTTTTCTATACAGCATTTGGACCTTACACCTAAATTCTTGGTGTCTTGGAAAGAAATAGATCGATTGATGAATTCTGAGATTCCTGTGCGTATCAGTGAATGGTTAATGTTTTTCAAAGGCAACGTTTGGTATCCTGACGATCCTAGGTGGAAGATTACAACCCCAGTTAAAGATTTGTGGAATTCATCTTCCCTGAAGACCGCGTGCACTACATTTCCCCTGGACATGCAATAGGGGTGGTCACTGCACAATCCGCTTTCTAAATTAGCTCTTAATATTATTATTGACCCTCAAGATTATCCTAATCTTAAAAGCTTAAAATTAGTAAATAACATTGGAATTTCAGATGAATTATTACTAAGGTTCTCTAATTTTACGTTGTTGAATCTAAGAAATAATGAAATGATAACGAATAAATACTTGAAAACATTAACCATTTTGAGATCATTAAAATTATCGCAAAATAATGTAATTACGGATAATTCCGTAAGGGAACTCCCAAAGCTTAATAAATTGAACATAGTTTGTACGGCAAACTTTACAAGAAAAGCTCTCAAGCCACTCACAAATCTTACTGAATTAACAGTATCATATAATGATAGTGACTATTTAAAGTGTCTAGAATTCCCCCAGTTTAAAAAATTGTTTTACATTAGGGCAGACGAGGCCTTGGATGAAGAAGGACCACAACAAAAAATGTATGTGGTTGAGAGATTTTTTTCCCTTATTGATCAGGATGTCGAAATAAGTAAGGGTTTAGACTATCAAGACCTACAAAATCAATATAATACACGCGTTATTTTACCTAATATGGATAATATGTTCATTTTGAAATACAAAACGATATATCCGTTTTATCAGATAGATTTGTAGAATAAAGTATTTTTGCAAGAAAATAATGATTATTTTGCTAAGTTAATCACATTAAAAAACTTAGTTTTATATCTTAAAGAGGGGGCTACATATTCCCTAATGACGATGATCAAGAAACCTAAGTTGAATTTTTAGAAAATTTTGAAACTGAACTAGAAGAAATGATTGGTAAACTTATTCAAATACATGGAAAAAAGATAGAAATTGAGTGGCATTATTAAGGGATATAATTCATCCACTCAAAATTTTTATGGTTCCTAGATTAGATCCCTTGGTAGGAGAATCTCGAACCATAAACAATTAGCACTACCGATTCTGTTGCTTATCTGCCCCCCCCGGTTAAGCATAAATTCTGGAGGCTGATCTATTTTTAGCAACATTGATAGACGAAAAGGCCAAAAAGAGACTCTCAATCACTAACTCTAGAAATTTTTCCTTAGCATTCGGATCGTCAAAAAAATCTGGCCGCTCCATAAAAGCCATGGAAGCGGTTCTCATAATCAACCTCAATTTTAGATAAGAGTTAGCATGCGAAATTTCATGTTTGGCTTACTTTCCTTGAGTTGATAGGCCTTGTTCTCACATTTGCAGGGTTTATTCAGAAAGTGGAAGCTTGGTGAAAAAGAAGAGTAAAAAATAAAAAACCACAACATTCACAGCGGGTACTCAGCGCTAAGTTTTTAAATATTTTAACCAAATCTTAACTTTAATCACGTTTAATAGGAAAATGGCGTGAATTTTTTAAAAAACAGCACAAGGCAATTAAAATGATTAACAACATAAATTCCAAAAAACCATTACAATTTTTAAGTATAATAGGAATGATTTGTATGGGGTTATCTTTAACGTCTGAGAGAGCATTCAGCAGCAACTGGCGCTGCTACTGCGTATACCCTTATACAGATATGCGAGGGGATGATTACAAGTGTTGGGACCATGGAGATACTTTCTCACGAGACGCTTGCATTAACTTTGCAAATGTGGCCGGTGAGTATACATTGCCTGACAATAATGGTAATGCCATCGTTTTCTGCGAGTTTCCGCCTGAGGGAAAAACAGTAGAGGGGCAGAAGGCTGCCGCCGTGGGAAAATGTAATGCTTATGTGAAGGAATGCAACGACAAAATGCATACTAATACTAAATGTACTCCTCCAACTTACTGATACTTTAACTCTACTGAAATCCTACTTACTTTAGGAGCTAAAAAATAATATGCCGATAATCTTATATGATATTGGGACTGTTGCGAACTGACAAATAGAGAGAGATCTGCTATAAAGTGAATAGGCTTTAGAGGAGATCCCCATGACCCAATTTGAAATGATTTGTTTAGATAAAATGGTGTGACCCACTCATCGCTACCGAAGGTTCATGAAGGTTTGGGATTTTAAAAAGATCGATTTTCTCT
>JACDGE010000129.1 GCA_013815465.1 Alphaproteobacteria bacterium
GGTTTTAATAAATCATTATGAAACGTTTTTAAATCATAAAATTTTATTAGATGATTCTACAAGGTTATTAATAAGCGGAGAGTTAGGAACTATTTATTATTGTGTTAAAAATTTTATGAAAGCAAAACAATTTTTAGAAGAAGCTAGTAAAGAGAAATATTATAACCCTACGCATACTATTAAGTTTTTAATCACTTTAGGAAAGTCTTACGTCCAACTGGACGAAACTAAGAAAATGAGGAAGCTAGGTGCACGCCTTCTTATGATTTATAAGAAATTTCTTCCTAAAAATGATCTCCATTCTGCTCTTGTTTTATCGACTTTAGGTGATATGTTTGACAGTCAGGGAGACCATAAAACTGCTCTAAAGCTTGTTAAAGAAAGTCTTCAAATCTATAGGAAACATTATCCTAAAGGATTTTTTAAAGAAGCTCAGCTATTGGGTATTTTAGGAGGCATTTGTATAAACGCAGGAGACTATAAAAAAGCAAAAACTTTTATAGAAGAAGGCCTTTTCGTTCATAAAAAATTCTTTCCTGAAGATTACCATCGGATTGGCTGGCTTTCCATATATTTAGGGAATGCCTATGTTGGGCTAGGAGATTATCACAAAGCGAAGGATCTGCTTGAGATAGGGGTTAAGGCTTATAAACAGTTTTTTCCTGAAAATCACGTCGCTACAGCCTGGGCCATGATATATTTAGCGAATGCCTACATAAAGCTAAAAGATTATAAAAAAGCTCAAAAATTACTTGAAAAAAACCTTACAATCTATAGAAAAAATTATCCCGCAAATCATGACGGACTGATTCGAGCTATGAGCTTTCTCACAGATGCCTACATGGGATTAGAAAATTATAAAAAAGCAAAGCTTTTATTGGAAGAAACCTTATTAGGAGTGACACAAAGATATGGAGAAAAACATATTAAGGCTGCTCAGATTTTGCAAAAATTAGGAAAAATTTATTTTTACGAAGAGGAAATAGAATCTGCCGAACACTCTCTCCATAAGGCTTTAAAGATATTTCTACAGAATAAAGATCCTGAAAGTTACATAGGTTTGGAACTTTTGGCAGACGTCTCTCTTAAAAAATCCTCGATAGCACTTAGTGAAGGTACCGAACAACAGTCTCAAAAGTTTAAAAAACAAGCTGAGGATTATCTAATAAAAGCTTTAGAAATAATTAAAACCAATGAATTAGAATCTTCACCTCATATTATAAGGCTACAGGAAAAACTTAACCGGCTTGAATAAAACCTAACTCCCCTATATTCAATTATTTGATTTCAAGGGGAAGACGCTTCGTATATCATATATAAATAGCGACTTAAAAACAGAATAAGGCTTTTACTAATATGCCGTCCCTAAATCATATTCATTTAATAGCGCCTTCTTATCCTCTTACAGAACAAGCTATAGAGTTAACAAAATCATACTTTGAAAACTTAGGGATGCGAATAACGGTACCTCCTAACCTTTTGGGAGAAGATCTTTTGTGTGCAAATAAAGATGAAATACGTTTAGCTCATCTTAAGCATGCCTTAAATGATTCTTCTGCTGATGTGATCTGGCTCCTCCAAGGTGGGTATGGATTGACAAGGCTAATTCATAAACTCTTGCCTATGGAAAAGCCCCGGCGCGAAAAGCTTTTTATTGGTTGTAGTGATGGTACTGCCTTACATGTTTTTTTAAATCAGTTCTGGAACTGGCAAACCCTTCATGGACCTTCAGCATTAACAATTGCTAAGCAAAAGGTAGGGATCCAAACAATAGAGGCTGTTTTGCATACCGCACGAAAAGGATTTTCTCATTATACTCCCCCCACTCTTAAGCCATTTAACGCAAGGTCGAGAGAAATATTTTCTCTTTCGGGAACACTCGTGGGGGGTAACCTTTGTATTTTGCAATGTAGCGTAGGAACAGATTGGCAACTCAATTTGTCAGATAAGATTCTGTTTCTCGAAGATGTTGACGAACGCGGTTATGGTGTCGATCGAATGTTGGCGCATCTTCAACAAGCCAATATGTTTGATGATGCCAAAGCAATTATTTTTGGGGATTTTGTGGGAGGGAACGAGCCCGATGGGGCATCTTTAGTCCCTTCTGTCATACAGCGATTTGCAGAAAATATTCCTCTCCCCGTTTTTTCTTTGCCTGGATGTGGGCATGGGGACGAAAATTTTCCTTTGCCTTTTAATATACAATTAAAATTTGATGTTGAAGCAAATAGGAAATTAAAGATTTTAACTTAAAAAGTTATTGATTACATTTTCAAACTGAAATATAAAAATTCGTAAACATATTAAAAGGAATAAACTACATGACAGATAAAAACAATTCTCTAGATCATACAAATAACCACTTGGATATTATGTGCATGGTCTCTAACATTGTTGCGGCTTATGTTTCCAATCATACGGTCGAGCCCTCTGAACTCCCAAGTCTTATTCAACAAATTCAACGAAGCGTGAGGGGGCAAGACTCACAAAACGCGCACCTCCTTTCTTCACCCGGTGTGTCGGCCGTTTCTATGGAAGAGTCTATTACGCCAGACTACATCGTCTGCCTCGAAGATGGAAAGCAAATGAAAATGCTTAAGCGGCACTTAAAGACTTCCTATGGGATGACCCCGGACCAGTATCGGGAACGGTGGGACTTGCCAGAAAATTACCCCATGGTGGCTCCTAACTACGCTAAAAGGCGTCAAGAGATCGCCAATAGCATTGGACTGGGAACCCGTCGAAAGAAAAAGGCAGCATAAAATCTGATTTTTAAAAAGCCGATGTATTTTTTTGCGGGCATCGGCTTTTTATGTAAAAAATTGGATTCAAAAGCAGAAACTTTCTCATCCACCCTCAGGTCAGTAATTCACTAAAATCAATAACATTAGAGAAATAGTTGCTCTCTAGAACGCCATCATTAACACCATTAACGTGAATAAGAATAGGACAGCAGGCAAAACC
>JACDGE010000042.1 GCA_013815465.1 Alphaproteobacteria bacterium
GGGCCCCGATGTTGTTGTTGGCCAAATCCAGCTTTGTGAGGCCTGTGAGGTTGCCTGTGGTCAAGGCCTTTGCGCCTTCAGCCCCTATGCTATTGTCTCTCAAATTCAGCGATGTGAGGTTGGAAAGATTGCCGTGTGAGAGAGTTTTTGCACCCTGGGCCCCCATCCTGTTCTCGGTCAAATCCAGCGATTTGAGTCTCGACAAATGAATGTTCATCTTCCACGCCTTCTCAAAAGCTTTGAGTCCTTGGGGGCTCGTATCAATTTCTTCGTTGTTAAAACTTAACTCTGAGCCCCTGCTCTTTATAATCTTTAGGATACCATCTTTCTTATCCACATTTTTCAAATAACCTGCTGGGAAATTAGGGTATTGTTGTCTCAATTCCTTTTCCCCAACCAGAGGGCACCCCTCAAGTATTAACTTCTGTAAGTTTGGACTTCCCTCAATTACCCCATCAAGAATCTGGTCGGTGATAAAGGCACAGTTTTCGATTGTGAAGTAATGGAGCTTGGGGGCCTTTATGAGAATTTTTCTCAAGTTCATACAACGACTTAAGTTTAAAAAGCGAAGGACTTCAAAAACAAGAGGGGTATCCGTAATGACCCCTATGTTGCCTATCTCCATTAAGCTTTTGATGTTGGAGAGGTTCAACTCTTCCAAGCTCAAGGCTGTTTGTGATAATGTGACAAGACTTCGATAGGTGATGGCTTCACACCCCCGTACATCCAGTTTGTTAAGGTGCATTAATGATAAACCTTTTGTCAAAATGGTATCATTCAATGCTACGCAGTTTTTTAAAGTTAGCTCCTTTAATTGTTTGCTTTCTAGATAGGATAAAACAGCTTCCTGTTCTTGACGTGAAAGGTCTTTAAAATCAGTAGATTTTAGAAACTTTGCTCTTGTCGATTCCTGCTGTAATGTTTTAAGAATCTCTAGATCTCCTGCCCGCGCCCCTAAAGCTTCTAGTATTTTTATTTGAACGACTTCTTTTCTTCTGTTAAGTTCCTCTAAAGCCTGAATAGGCCCAAGGGCTTTTCCTTTTCGAATAGACTCTAATACACTTTCTTCTAGAGCGATATTCATGGATCTTAAAATGTCACCACTTCGGGTTAAAGTCGTTCCAGAACCACTTTTTGTTTTTTCATAAAAAGGGGCATCGACCGCATCCCATCGTTGTTTAACCGTTGGAAGAAAACTTGCTAATTGATAACGCTTTGCAAGGCGAGGCTCTAAGGCTGCGAGAAGCCCAAGGTGAGAAATTTGAGGATCTTTCGTTAAAATGTTACGCAGACTCACAAACTTATCGTAAAGGTGAGAGATAGCACCCTTTTGAAAGGGAACTCCTAGGACACATTCATGATCTTTGAAAAACTTTGCATGCTCTTCGGCATTGGCAAACAAATCACTGTAGCTTGTATTGACCTTTTTGAGCTCTCTCAGCCATTCATCTAAAATCTCATCCGGGCGCAGATTGATAAAGAGATTGCGTATGTTAGGGTGAACGGGGTTTTTCATTTGGTCTAAACAATAGAGAATGGTTTTAACTTGGGCTATAGGAATGAGTTTTTGACTAAATAACTCTTTCGAAGGCTTTTCTTTTACAAGTGCAGGTACAAACGCATGATCATTGTCAATGCCCACAATGCGGTATTTGTTAGGCTTTGTGGGATGAGGCTCAATAACATAATTGCCGGGTTTGCCGTCTTCCGGGTTAATGAGCATGGCCACGAGAATGAGGCCAGAAAGGCTTTCTTCATCTAAGTCTTTTAAAAATTCGGGCTTCTTGCGCAAAATGTAGTCTAAGGTTTTTTCCTTATCACCGTGAGAGTGAGAAATTAACACAGGTGTATTATTTATCTTTGCCAATTCAGTGTGAGGCGCTCCATAGCCAAGAAGTTTTCGTGTCAGTAGTCCTACGGCTTCCTCAATGCCGGGAAGTTCAGGGTAGACCTTAAAATAAAGACCATACTCTATTCTTAAGGTTTCGTTTGTAAGAGTGGCACGGCTAACAATGTGATTACCGTCTGTTGTGTAAGGCTTCCACTGATTATCATCTTTAAAAATTTGTTCTTTTATTTCTTTAGGGAGGAAGTGTTTTAAGAATTTTGCTGTTTCCACA
The DNA here is from genome assembly GCA_013815465.1 of Alphaproteobacteria bacterium. GTDB lineage: Bacteria > Pseudomonadota > Alphaproteobacteria > UBA9655 > UBA9655 > UBA9655. Next base: position 2,121 of record JACDGE010000042.1, read on the forward strand.
GGTATTCCTTGCTGACCAGATGTGTAGAGGGGAAGCATCTCATGCAAGCATACATGCCATCTCATTTCATCATTTACGTTCATCAATTGGAGAAAGGCTCGTTTTAGAGAAGGTATTTTTGTTGTTTTAATAATATCTCGATAAAACTTTAAGGCAATGTTTGGGCTACATTTTGAGGCTCCGAACCCAATGAGGTGCTCAAACATCTCGATTTGTTTTGTTTCCAAGACTCTATCTAAGGCTGTTAAGCGATCACTGGCTACACTGTTTATCCAAGATATCAGATGATCGCCCCTATAAGCCTCTTTGAGGAGGGTTAGAATGTCGAAAGGATAGTTGTTATCAACCGCAAGCCGCAAGGTTGTGCGCCCCTCCCGATCTTTAATGCGAGCGTCTAATCCTCTTCCAAGGAGCGTTTCGATAATGCGTATAGGCATTCTCTCAGAAATCACCTTGCTCAATAAAGCATCCGTGGACCAGCTCTCATGGAGGGAAAGGGAGCTTTCGGATAAATTGGAAATTGACCTTTCTTTGTTTTCGATCAAGTTTCCAAAATGCTCTATGGCTATTGTCATAAACTCTCTCAACGAGGGTTGCTTAAATAAATCAATTTTTGAAAGTAAGGTTTTTGCAGCGTCTTCAATAGTTTGAATTAAAGCCTGGCGGCCATCAGGGCGCGTGGTAATCGAATTTAAAGCTTCTCCAACAGTTTGACCATTTAAGAGTTTTTCTCTCAAAGATAAGACGTCTTCTAGATAGGTTACGTCCCGTTTTTCTATGCCTAGGTCGTTCTTTTTATAATTAGGGTCTATACTCATATAGGCATTCATAACGGAATTCTTTTCTCGGCCTATCATCTCTTGATAAAAGCGAGACGAGAGGGGATGAATATTTGAAAGCAGTTGCCAATGAGTCGCGGCCCTATGATCTTGAAGATAGGTCTGAATGTTTTTAAGCGTTTGGCAAAACCCAGGAATAAATTCAGGATCCAGTAGAAAAGGTAGATGAAGATCCTGGATGTGGGAGGCCGAAAGGTAATTTTCAAGTGATTCATTATGATCAGAATGGTACTGACTATTTTGGAGTTGGGCATATTTTTCATTTTGTGTTTTAAGAAACCCTAACCATTGGAGAGCCATAAGTTCAGGGTCTAGGCTTAAAATTCGCTTTACTACGTGGGGTGCTAGGGGACGATCCATGAGAGGAAGACAAAGCAGCGCATTTTTGACTCTCACGCTGTGCTTTACTTTGGTTCCTCCCTTTTCCCCCGGCTTAGGGTATACCTTCTCCAGAGCCACATCTCCTGGCTCAAGAGCCATGTCATTGTCAATGCCTAGAATTGTGAAAGAGGGCCCTTTTCCAAGAGCTTCTGGATTTCTCCTCAACATAAAGTTGCCAGGCGTTCCGTCCGTTGGATTGGTGAGAGCACTCATCAAGATGTGTTCACTAAAGCTCCCCAGATCAAGGTCGTCATAAGTGTAGAGTCCGCTTTCAACCCCCTCAATAAAGCTATCTAAGGAAACTCCGTCCACATGAAGGCCTGCTTGAACCACGTGTGCTGGGTCTTTTTTTGTAAATTCTTTCTCATAGCGAGGATGTTGGATAAAGAACTCATCAGAGGTTTGGCCATTCATTAAGGCTTCTGTAAAGGCTTGGCTTGCAGGTGTATTCGGCTGAGGGGTGTTAATCTCGACTTCATTTAAGCTGAGAAGAGCACTTACAGCCATACCTTGATGAAAGAGAATGTGGGAGAGGCCATATACGGCTGATTCTCGTGCAACAGCTAATCCTGTATTCGTGGTGTTGCCTTTAAAGTGAACGCCACGGGTTTTATCATTCTGTTTTGGCATAAAACTAACGGCGTGGCTGCCAAATTGGTTTGTCCGAAGGGCAAGGCCATATTCACTTTTAGATAACAAGAAGCGCGCCATCTCTTGAGAAAGGCGGTAAGAGGGAACGCCTTCTCTATATCCCAGATATCCTTCTCCACTTAAAAGAGCTTTTGGATGAAGGTGAACTGCGCGCTTCCCCATGGGTAAAAGCATCAGCTGATGTAAGTACGCTTCATAATGCTGAATCAAAGGAGAAAGGATGAGCTTAACTTCATTGTGTTTTTGACTGAGCACCCCTTTAAGCTCTTTGATAAATGCAACCAAAGGCTCTAAAGCTTTGTCAGACTCTTGAATTGTGGTTGCTGTAAGGAGATTATTATAGACCACTGAATTTGTACGAATGAGAGATTCAGGTTGAACAAACCGGGAGTGAAGAGTAATGAGGGTTTGGACAAAGGGATCTTTTTTCTCATGATCCTTTCTGGTCTTGAAATACTGCCCTAACCGGTCATAGGCTTTCTGCACTTCATTGGGTTCAGCATTTGTGACCTCTAGAATCAGAGTATAGAGCTGCTGTTTCTCAAACTCCCGGTGTTGCTCTCTTGTATCATGGGTCAGTCTCTGCCAGTCTCGATTAACCTGGGCCGTTCTTCCTAAATCCTGGTTATCTACATATCCAAGGATTTTAGAGCCCAGGACGCCTTTATAAGGGGGTTTATGTGAGTCAAAAAGGTCGGAACAGTCGGTGATCATTCCATGGGCGTTTCCCATTAAAGCGCTACTGATAAGAAGGCAGTATAAAAATTGTCTTTCTTTCGCTTTGTTCCCTTTTTCCTTTTTCATAAAGTTCCTTTGTTGCTGTTATATGCTAAAGACGCACGTACAAATCAAAACAGACGAGGTTGGCTTGCCAATTGCTGATCAAAACCGGTTCGCTTGTCCACCTATCTTATCTATTGCATAAAAGATAGGGTTTTGTTAAGCGTTAGAAGTTGGCTACAAGCAATGAGAAATGCGCGTAAAATAATTTGCAATAATAAATTCATAAAAACAGCACTAAAAAATCAGGTGCCAAGCCTAGAAACAAACTTAAATACGCTGTTGTCTTCGGGTAGTTTTTTATTTTAATTTCTTTTATTTTTTTTAAAGGGTAGCCTTGGTTAAACTTTTTAAGTCTCTACGAAACCGGATGGTTTAATAAGATTAACGATATATAATTTAGAGTTTAAGGTTATTGTCCCTATAGGAGAACATATATGATTTCTAAAAAACGCTCATTATTTTTAATGACCTTAGGCTTGTTAAGCTGTTGCTACCCCATGGAACTTCAGGCTATGGAGCTAACAGAGGTTTCAGAAACGCATGCTGTTGCTATTAAACGAACGATTCTTTCTGAAAAACTTGATCAAATGGTTTTGAACCACCTAAAAGGCTTTAAGCTATCCGCTCCGAAGATAGACTCAATCTGGGAAGGTTTTATTAAAGTTATGCCTACAAAAGGACCTTTGAGTCCTCTTTGCTTAGCGTCAAAAGATCCCCATTTTATTGCTGTCGGTTTGTGGAGGGCCCATGAGGAAGAAAAGAACACCTCTCTCCCTCTTAAATCAATATTATCCTGCCTTTTAACTAAGGAGTTTTCAAGTATAAACAAAAAGATCTCTTTAGATGATCTTCAACTCTTGAGAAGACTGATCCAATCAAATCCTTATTTTACAAATCTTGAACTCTTTAAAGCGGGAATTACGGATTCTCATTTATCCGCTCTGGGAACAATCCCTCATTTACTGGAGCTGTCTTTAGAAGAAAACGAGATAACGGATGAAGGCCTGGGGACAGTAATGAGTTATCAAAATCTGCAGAAACTTAATCTCTCTAAAAACAAGATTACCTCTGCAGGAGCGGGTCTTTTGGCTAAGAGTCTCATCTTAAAGCATTTAAACCTTTATAAGAATCCGATTGGGGATGATGGAGCGGTTCATCTCTCTCATAATTCGAGTCTTAATTATCTGGATTTAAGAGAAACAGGGATAGGAGACGAGGGGGCTGAGGCTTTGGCCAATCACAAGATGTTAACCGATTTAAGATTGAGGTATAACAAAATTACGGACAAGGGCGCTGAGTTTTTTCTCAATAGTCACCATCTCACTCATTTAGAGCTTGCTCGGAATCAGATATCCGAAGACCTTGTTGCGTTCTTAGAACGTTTAGCACCGAGTAACGGATACTTAAATGACCTTAATGATGCCAAGAGTCTTCCCCGCTCTGAGCTTCCGCCGCAAAAGGATCGTGTTCGCATTTTAGCGATTGATGGTGGGGGGATTAGAGGAATTTTGCCTGGCTGCTTAATGAAGTATGTGGAAGATGGCCTTACACAGAAGCTGGGATCTCAATTTTACTTTGCCCGGCACCTTGATCTTGTTGCCGGCACCTCTACAGGAGGGATCATCACTCTTGGTTTAGTCATGCCTGGTGAACGGGGACGTCCTAAGTATACGACTCAAACACTCCTTGATCTTTATACAACCAAAGGCCCTGAGATCTTTCCTGCGCCCTGGAGTAGTATGAAGAAGTTTTTTACGTCACCCTATAAAGTAGAACCGCTCGAAAGATACTTAAAAGAATATTTTGGAGATACCTATCTAAGTGAATCTCTGTGTCCCACATTAATCACATCTTTTGACCTCAAAAACAACAAAGCCCATACATTTGATAGCCATAAGGCAAAGCGAAAGGACTCGAAGAACTTTTCTCTTCGAGATGCAGGACGCGCTACTTCGGCGGCTCCTACCTATTTTCCTTCTGCTAAAATCAAAAATAAACTCATGCAAGAATTCGAGTGTGTGGATGGGGGGATCTATGCGAATAACCCCACGCTGCTTGCCATCAAAAGAGCCCAACAGCTTTATCCTGATGCAAAAGAATATGTTGTCTATTCATTTGGAACAGGAAAATCTTCGAAGAAAGATCTCTCTCATTTAGGGTCGTCTGGCTTACTCAAGTGGGGAGTAGACATTGCGAATATTTTAATGGCCAACTCTCTTGAATATACGGAAAGGCTAATAAAAAAAGAAGTCCAGAAAGATCAACGAATTAAATACGTGCGTCTTCAAACTGAGCTAAAAGCTTCGGAGACAGAAATGGATAATACCAAAGCAGATAATATTCAAAATCTTTTGGCAGCAGCTGAGCAAACCATAGACGCGAAAAAACAAATTCTTGATGAAATGATAGAAGAATTTTATAAAGATTTTGAGAAAAGTAAAGTAGTAAACAACAAGTAGTGCTTATAAAGAAGAGCGCCCTGTTTTCATATCGTTACCAGGACGCTCCTGGTGCAATTTTTACTTCTTCTTGAGCGAGCTATGCACTAAATAATAAGAAATGAAAGAGAAGAGAAAAAGAAAAAAACAAATAAAAATCCAATGAGGCGTTATATATGAGAATAAAAAAATCCTTGAATTCTAAAATAAAAAGCGACACAAAAAATATCCTCCCCAACAAGAGAAAACACAGCCCGTTTTTATCTGTGCTTCTTCTTAGCACTACCTTTGTCGCCCAAGCCCATGGAATGATGACTGATTGGCCTGATATGTTTGAGTCAAATAAGTTGCATTACACCATGGCATTGGGCCCTAAAATTCTTGGATATCTTGATGATCAATCTTTAGGAAGAGCAGCCCAAGTGAGCAATAACTGCCAGGAGCTCGTAAATCAGGTCCATGACGCACGATACATCCAGATCGCATTAGGCAAGGCGGAACTTCTCTCATGGATTCTGGAAGCTACAGAAGCTGAGCCCAATGAAGCGGCTCGAGGTTGGCAAGTGGTGAAAGAGATTTTGGAAGATCCTGGCTCTCAAAGTAAGATTTCTTCTGACTTAAAAAGTAAGCTCTTGAAGCTTCAACCCCGTCTTCTCCAGCCCGAAGATCTTGTTTTAAAGGATGGTCTCCACAATTTTTTAAGCTGCTCAAGTCCTAATAAAACCCATCCGGCTCTCTCCCCCCTTATACAGGTGATTGAGGATCTAAGAGCATTGGAACAGGATTTAGCACAAATCCAGGATAGAGCGCTTGCACAGGTTTTAACCTCTCTGAAACACCATTATGAACACTACGTAGCTAAGCTCTTGACCCCTGATGCGGATCGGGCAGCCCTCATTCACTCCAAAGTCATTCTCAGCGGGGAAGGATTGATGGATCTTAAAGCGCATGGGGTTCCTTCTTATCGGATTGGCCAAGATAAAGCCTTGTCCCTTCTTTCAAAAGATCGTTATGGGCTTCTCTTAAAGAAAAATGCGCTTGGAAGCCATGCCGTAAGCCACCAAGGACGGGTTCATTTTAAAGGAAATACGACCTCTACTGGATTGCCTGTGGGTATGGAGGCGGCCGCCTATTGGCTCGCTCAGGTCCTCTTTGGTCGGGGTATGGCGCCCACAGCACTTCTAACCCTTAATGAAGTTGATATGCGCACACCTCCAGAACGAACGACAGCCCGCAGTGATTATGGTCTCGCTCAAGCCACAAACCTCACGTCAACTGACTTCTTTACATCCTACCCCCAGCATCAATCAGCTTTTACTGTCGAAAACCCCCATCATGTGGTCCAAGCTAGTCTTCATGTTGAAGGGATCTCTCTTGAGGACTTTATGAAAGGGGTGGAGAGGGGGGACTACCATTATAACGATCTTGATCTAAATAGCTTTAGTGAACATATCTTCATGAGCCTTCTCACCAACCCCTCTGATGGAACCCCAGGTAACTTTATGGTGCGGACGAATAAGGAACCCTCTCGAGGGGCACCCTATCCAATTGTGGGGATTGATAATGATATGGCTTTCGGCCCGCCTCTTGTTCTCACCCAGACTGCTAAGAATACTTTTAAACCATGCCTGGAGGTCAAAAATGTTCTTTTATGTTTACCCTTGATGGAAAAACCCCTCTCGACAGAAACACGGCGTAAAATCTTACAAACGTCACCTGAATTAATTCTCTTAAGATGGTTGGAGCGTCTTAAAATCCAGCTAGAGCTTTATGACCAATTGAAAAAGAAGACTTATCAAAAAGATAACAAAGCCGTTCCGTATCTAAAAGAGCATATTTATGCTCAAGAGCTCCATCTGCCTCTCCACTTACCACATGGCTTGGTGAGCGATTTGCTGGACAATTTTACTAAACTGCAAGAGAAACTGCGCGCCCGTCCTGCGATTACCCATGAGCAACTCTTTAGCTTCCTGCAACCGCTTGCCCATCGATTTTATGAGGCTCTTAAAAACCAATATGAAACACCCTTATCTGCCTATCATTTTATTCACAATAGCCATCATGAGAATATTTTTCTTGAAGATGTCTTGAATCCTTATAAGCACGAGACTTTGATCTCTGGTAAAACCGTTGCCCAGGCTCTAGAAGATGTTCAGCTTAAAGATGTTCAGCTTAAAGATGTTCAGCTGATAGAATCAAAGAAGAGACAAACTCTTGATAAAACAGCTCAAGAAATATGGAAAAATCTTGATTTAAACACACAAACACGGGTTTCTCCTCTGATAGAGCTTGCAGCCACATCCTTTGTGTTCTGTTTTCAAGACAAGGCATCTCACCACCCAAGCTGGTTTCAGGACAGTCTTTTATGTCGTGCGCTTAAAGAAGGGGTTTCAGATCAAGGGCTTAGTTTTCTTTTAGCTTTGGGGCTCAACATAGCCGTTCGTGATCCTCTTACTCAGCAAAATGCCCTTCACTATGCTATAGCCAAGAAGTATCTCCTCCCCACCCTTAAGCTTTTGCTCAACTCTCTTGGCCAAGAAGATCAGCTCAATCTTTTAAACGGTCTTGATCACCGAGGGCTTACTCTACTCGATGAAGCCATGGAACAAGATGAGGAAAAAACCTTTTGTCACTTAAGAACCCTTGGGGCAATTAATTGTAATGCAAATGTTGCTCTTAAATTTTACAAAAGAAAGGTGAGGCCCAATTCGGAACTGCATCCGGCCTTTCGGGAACTCATGGCCCTAAACGGAGAAGTTGAATGGGCCGTCACGTTAGAGGAGCTTCTCCCCCCTCTCACCTTAAAGAAAGGTTACAAAGGAGTATCCTTAACCTCCAGCACCTATGGATATCTCCAGGTACCAGATGAAATCAAAAGTCAGATTCTCGATCAACAAAACAATTTTATCCAGATCACCGTTCAAGGTAATCATCCCGTAGCTTTTGCGCATAAACGAAACCCTTTAAGGGGTTTTGGTCTTTATTTCAAACTCTACCCCGCTCTTCCTGGTTTAGAGGAAGCTTGCGGAGGACTTACCCGCCAATTGTTAGGGTTTGGAGCACCTTATACGGATCTGGTTAAATTGGGCACTTTTCCTTGCCTAATCTCCCAAGAAATTCCAGGAGATACGCTTCTGAAGGTTCTCAAAACGAACCCCAGCATACTTGACCACCTCGATGAGGAAGACATCTCTGGCATGCTGATTGCAGCCATGCTCACCAATCCAGAAGATGGCAAGCCCGATAATTATATTGTCACCCCCCATCCGACAAAACCACATAAATATCGCATTGTTGGCATCGATAATGACCAGGCCTTTGTTCCTGCCATCGTTAAAGAAAAACCAGATACAGCCACATTTACAGGCAAAATCCGTCCTATTGCCCAAGTGAAAACGGTCCTCTATTGCCTGGATCAGATGAAAAGCCCCGTTGATCCCAACCTCCGCACACGCATTATTAATCTTCATCCCGATCGCTTTCTCGAGACCTGGCTGCGTGTCCTTAAACGAACGAACAACCAACATTGTGGTTTGTTTACAGGTCAAGAACAGGCCCAAGTTTTTCAGCAACAGAAATGCTTTATCGGTGTACCCTTTCAACAGGGAGCTATTCGTCATTTATATGAAAAGTTTGTTCAATTGCACGATCTGCTCACCCTGCACCCAAACATCAACCATATTGATCTTCTCGCCAAATTAGAGCCCCGCTTGGCGAGAAGATATCAAGCAGCTTTAATCAACAATATATCTGTAGGAGAGCGCTTTGCCCGAGTCGACAGACCCTTTTATGAGGTCAAACTCGACAGTAAACGCGGAGAATCCCACACAACTGTCACTCAAAGTGGAGATATCCTACAATCCATGGGAATCCCTCTTCAAGAAAAAATCTTTGAGTCTATCCGCTTAGGAAAAGAAAATGGTCCGGTTCAAGCTTTAGAAGAGCTCGAAACTATCAAAAAAGAGAAAAATGAAGACACCTTAAAGAGTCTCGCAGTACGTGTAGGTGACATCAACCTCCTCAAGACTCTAACTTTAGAAGAAAGCCGCACCCTCTTTCTAAAAGAATTAAACAAGCAAAAGAAAATTCTTAATCCAAAAGAGCAGATGGCTATACTAGATTATTTGAGCTCACAAAAAGGCATCAGAGAATTACCCTTGCCAAACTTTTCTGCAATTGATGACTTTCTCTTTCAAAAGCTCTCTTTTGAGCATTTAAGAATCCTCGATTTACGAAAATGCATTAAGATTACAAATGAAAGTTTAATTCATCTCTCCAAAACAGCATTGAGCTTGGAAGAGCTAAACTTAAGCTATCTGACCCAACTGAAGGAGATTGGCAATATAGGAGTTTTGACGGATGCCCCCCTCATTTTTAAAGCTCTTTGCTTTTTAAATTTAAGTCATTGTACGAATTTGGAAGGGATAGACATTGATGTACCTAAATTGAAACGCTTATGGGCTGACTCAGCCGTAAAGCTTAAAACTATAAAAATGAATTCCTTTGAGCTGGAAGGCATTTCTTGCCAAGGAGGAGCGATTGAGGATCAGACTTTATATGACCTTCTCGCTCAATCACCAGTGCTTAGCCAAGTAAATATCACAAATTGTCCCCATATAACAAAAACAGCAAAGGATGTTTTGACAGCATCCTTGAATGACATGGTTCTGAGCTCACTGAATTTGAGTGAAGTCAAGCTTGGGGGGCTGGTAAGGTTTATTCTAGCTAACAATACGACTCTAAAATCGTTGAATCTGTGTGGCAACAAAATTGGGGATGAGGGTGTAAGAATTTTTGCTCAAAACACTAATCTTACCTCACTAAACTTGGAAAATAATGAAATTGGAGATAAGGGGGTAGAAGGGTTAGCTAAGAATACCACTCTTACCTCGCTGAATTTAGCTCAAAATAAGCTAGGGGATGAAGGCGCAGAGGAGTTGGCTAAGAATATTACTCTTACCTCATTAAATTTGGCGCATAATCAGGTGCGGGATAAAGGTGCTGAGGGTTTAGCAAAGAATATCACCCTTACTTCGCTGAATTTGGAGTATAACGCGGTGGGGAGCAAGGGAGCAATCGCACTTGCTCAAAATAATACTCTTAAATCGCTAAATTTGTATGCCTATCCAAATGCTGGGAGTAGGTTTACAGAAGCGTTTTCCAGCGTATTTATTGGAAATGAAGACTTGTATATTGGAGATACGGAAGCATTTGTTTTTGCTCAAAATTCTGCGATCACTTCTCTAAAATTGGGGTGGAACCACATTGGGGATAAAGGAGCGGTTGCATTTGCCCTAAACACTACTTTAAAATTATTGGATTTAGGGGGAGGTCGAATTAGTGATAAGGGCGCATGTGCCCTTGCCAATAATACTACACTAACATTGTTGGATTTGTGGGGAAATCGAATAACGGATGAGGGAGCAATTATGCTTTCACGAAATACTACCCTAACCTACTTGGGTTTATTTGCACATCCCTCGGCCGAGGATTCCTCGCTTTATAATGAGATTGGGAATAAGGGGGCGATTGCTCTTGCCACAAACACTACCTTAACATCGCTAGATTTGATAGGTAATAAGATTGAAGATGAAGGAGCGGTCGCTCTTGCCAAAAACACTACCCTAACATCGCTAGGTTTGATAGGTAATAAGATTGGAAATACCGGGACACGGGCTTTTTCTCAAAATACAACCCTAACATCATTGGATTTACTAATGTTAAAAGGAAATTTTTGGGGAAACAAAATTGGGGATGTGGTGCCTACTGTGAAGCTGAATAGCAACCTAACAACACTAAAGTGGCAAAAAATAGACGAGGATATGCTGGAGTTAAGCGATACAAATCAATTACAAGAGCTCTGCAGGAGTTTCGAAAAAGTGTCGTGTTTTAATCACAATATCTCTTATTGTAGAGAAGGTCTAACTTGGACTCGGCAGCTTCAAGAATTAATTGATAAAAGAAATATAGCGTTAAATATTCCGCATATATTTGCTGTGGAATCAGGAAAACAAATTAATACCGTCAATGAGGAAATCATAGAAGTTAATAATGGTAATGACCAACATTTACTAAATAAGAATGCTTTTCAGGAGGAGGATACAGACCAATTGCAGCTGATTAGTAATGAGCTATCAAGGATTTTGAATAAGCATTGGTCTCCGAATAATAATTATCAAGGCAAGTTTTTGATCCAAAAGTTAAATGAATTAATTAACATAAGAAAAATGAGAGAGGGTCGGCTATACTAGAGTAAACCAGCGGAACTTCCCCAGCTGGCTGCATCGCGAATGTCAGCACCTCGCAATCAAGTATCGCTCCGAGGCATAGGACACCACACCCATCATCGGTTTTCTTTCTTGGGGCGCTGTAGAATTAAAACTAGAGACCCCCTGATTATAAATCTTCTATTCTGAAGTGCTGTGAGATCGCTTTAGATGCTTTAAAATCCGTTTTTTCATTAGGTTAGAGAACTTTTGATCTTTTTATTGTTGCTAAATTCTTTTTCTGTTGCTACTC
>JACDGE010000043.1 GCA_013815465.1 Alphaproteobacteria bacterium
CAATATCATTGCTGATAAAGGCTATGATTCAAATGCCCTGGTTGAGCAGATTCAAGGGCAAAATTGTATTTCCGCTGATTTATCTCATATTACAAGAATCCGATCCAAAATAAAAAGCTTAAAGATCACGAGAAGTGATAAAGGAATTGACTTGGTAAACTGCTTTCAAAACTCCCCCAGGATCATGGTTGTTCCTCACTCAATTTTTCCTCAACATTCCCTCCCCCACGGATCTACACCGCTCCAACCTACCCTCATCAAAAGTGTTATTCTCAAAACAGTCGGTTAAAAACCCCAAAAGCCTCCAGCGCAAATGAGCATCCTCGTGCGGACTTTGCGATTGGAGAGTTGTTGCTGTTTCATTTTATGCTTCTCTCTCGAAGGTGTTTTTTAGGCGGTTGATGTGTTGTTTAAGGCGTTGTAGTTTTTTTGGATGTATGTTTTCTTTCAATGGAATTCGAGAACGAGTTTGTGGCTTGGCACGTCGCTGAAATTTCTCGCCGGCAGCATACCAAGCCTCCAGCAGGGCTAGCCCTGTAGGATCTTGGGTGGTAATTTTTTCCTTTAAGAAGAGGAGGCCTCCCACGAGGGTTTTGTCATCAAGATGAGCAAGATCGATTGTCGATATGAGAATAGCTATCTCTTGTTGCCGCTCTTTGTGAAGGCGTTGATGTTGGTTTTGAAGATCGGAAATTCTGGATTCCAGTTGACGTAGTTGTACAGAGGCACCCATGTGCATTGCTCCTTTTTAGTGTCCTTGGGATTTCTCGCCCAAGGCTTGTCCCCGCGAAGGCGGGGAGCATAATTTTACATTTTTGCCTCTTTACAAAATAAGTGTATAAAGTTCATGGGCGATCTTCAAACAAAAAAATCATGAGCAAAACCAAAAAACAAAATACTCGCCGTAGGCTATCCGACGTAAGGAGGCGCACTTATGCGCGATTTACAATAAATTGTAAATCGGCTTGCGCTTTATGGCCACAGGCGTTATTATCAAGAATCAGAAAACAGGATTTTGTAGGTATCGGGAAGAGGTTGTTAATAGGCATATGACACCTCAAAAAAGTTCCTGGCACCTGAACTTTCACTCCTAATTTCTGGTATAGAGACTTCGCATCGACTCCCTACGTTCGCAGGGGATAGGCCTCAGCTTTCTGCTTTTTAAGTGGGAAGAAGCTTTTGGTTATTCAGGATTTCGATTCAGAATGACCAAGAGCTGAGGGTTGTTTTTCTCTCAAAGTTTACAAATGGATCCCTGCCTGCCCAGGGACAAGGATTGACGCCTAACATTTGAGGCGCTCAACTATGGCGATTTATTCGCTCAATTTAGGATTCATATCACGCAGCGAAGGTCGCTCTGCGGTGGGCTTTAGCGCCTATATCGCAGGGAGTAAAGCTCAAGATCTTCGTACCGGTGTGACTCACGATTATGGGTGCAAAGAGGACGTTATTGTCAGTCGGGTTTTGGCTCCTGAGGGTTCTCCTGATTGGGCGAAAAACCCGTCTATATTGTGGAATAAAGCTGAGCAGTTTGAAGACGACATGGCCTCGCTCCGGTTCCGAGGCGACACTCACGATCAGGACAAAAACCAGAGAAGTTTGAGAGCCAAAGAGAAGTTTTTAGCCTCATCCCAAACCGCCCAAACTATTATGGGGGCGATTCCGATTGAGTTCTCAAAGGGAGAAGCTGAGCTTTGCGTGGAAGAGTTCCTGAAAGACAGATTTGTGTCTCGGGGCCTTGTGGTTGAGTATGCCATTCATTGGGATCGAGGTAACCCTCATTTTCATGGGCTGATTACCCGTCGAGCTCTTGTGGAAGGGGAATTCTCTCAACGGAAAGACCGGGACATTGTCTCTAAACCTGAGCTCATGGTCACCCGCAAACAGTGGGAGGAGATCGCTAACAAGCACCTTGAATTGAGCGGTCACGAGGTCCGCATTGATAGCCGTTCTCATGCAGATCGCGGACTCCTTTTCCTCCCCATGGAGCATGAGGGATGGTACGCCCAACGGCTTGCGGAACTGGGTCACTACTCTCGCATTGTGGCTGATAATGACGCCATTCGGCAACGTAATATCGAAATTCTCTGCAACAATCCAGCCACTTTGATTCAAGAACTCGCCCAGAAACGGACCGTCTTTACCCGTCAACATCTTGAAGATGAAATCATCCGGCGGGTGGGTGGGGATGAAAAACTCTTCTGCCTCTTGAACGCCAAGGTTGAGGGGTTCGAGATTCCCTCAGAGATGATTTTGAGTCGAGCCAATGACAACTTTATGGGAGAAAGCGCTTTTGGCACTCAACTGCAAAAGACAGCCTCAGCGTTTACGAATCGTTTGTTGGAAGATGATGGGATCACCCATTTTGTGGGTGAGAATATCAATCGAGAAAAAGTATTTACCTCTTTTGACTACAAAAAGCAGGAAGAAAAGCTGCTGCAATTAGCTGATACCCTTCATCAAAGACAAACAAAATCTGTGTCTGGGGAAAGCATTGCAACGTCCATTGGAAACCGTGAAGCAGAGCTTGGGTTTGAGTTATCTGAGGAACAGAAATCAGCTATCACCCACCTTTGCTCAGGGCCTGATATCTGCATCCTCAATGGCAAAGCGGGCACAGGAAAGACGACCCTGTTGAAGGCGGTTGCGGAGGCTTATGAACAGTCGGGCTATCGAGTGTTAGGCACATCCTTTCAAGGCAAGGCGGTTGAGATCATGGAGCAGGAAATTGGTATTGCCTGCAAGACTTTGGATAGCTTTCAACATTCTTGGACGACCTATCAGAGCCAAAAAGATTTGGTCGAGAGTGGCAAGCTTTGGGGCCGCGCCTATGGGTATGCTCAAGATCGCATCAAGGAGCTGGAGCAGCATCGTTTCACAGAAAAAGATGTCATCATTGTAGATGAGGCCAATATGATTGGTGGGCGTCTGTGGGAGCCTTTTCTTGCAGAGGCTGCAGATAAGGGCGCCAAAGTTTTGATTGTCCAAGATCCCGCCCAGATTAAGTCTCGTGATCCAGGTGATTATGGCCGTCTCTTTGCGGAACGGTTTGGTTTCCGTGAAACAGCGCAAGTCATGCGCCAGCGGGTTCCTTGGCAGCGGGAATGTTCAAAGCTGCTGAATGATCACCAAGTCCTGGATGGCTTGAAACCCTACTTTGATCAGGGTCACATGACCTGGCATAATCGGGGTGAGCTTGTAACACACAATCTCACTCAAGCTTATGTGAAGGATTTCATGGAAAATCCTGCTCAAAGCCGCATTACCTTGGCTTATCGAAACGTGGAGGTTTATGAACTCAATCAAAGCATACGGAAGGCGCTGAAGACCCACGGGAGTTTACAGAATTCTTTTTTTATTCACGGAGAAGAGTACGCGATTGGAGATCGGGTTCGCTTTACCCAAAATGATCACCATGGGGCTTATGTGAAGAATGTCTTGGAAACGGACCCCCAATTTAAGGGTGTCAAAAACGGAACCTTTGGGACTGTAGAGGATTACGACGAAGATAAGTCTCTCCTAAACGTCTGCCTGGATGGGAACAGACGCGTTCAGTTTAACATAAATGAGTACCAACATATTACTCACGGTTATGCCATGGGGATCCATAAGTCGGAGGGCTCAACCTTTGACAGGTCCTTTGTTTCCCTGGATCCATTGCTGGATCCCTCCACATTGCTTGTGGCTATGACTCGCCATCGGCAAGATCTTCAAGTGTTTGTAAATCGAGAGCAATTCGCGGATTTCAAGGACGTGGTCGACCGTACCGGCCGAGCCTCACAAAAACAATCCCTGCAAGATTATCACATTTCAGAGGAGCAAAAGGCTTACTTCCAAAATGTTCAGCAATACCGTAACCTGATGGTAGAGGGAGCGACTTTACGGGAAGAGATGGAAGGCGGCCTTAACCCATCTGAAGCTCTGTATAAACACGCTTCATATCCTGCTTACCAAAGCTGCTTTGAGGAAAAAAAACGGGTCGCAAGCGACATCCTTAAAGACTGGAAAAACCATGCCCCTTATGTAAAGTTGGCAGGTATCCGTAAAGATGTATTGGAAGTGGAAGCCGGCTTAAGACCTCGGCTATTGTCTGATCTGGAGCATCGTGCCTCCATTCAAGTGCAAGGTTATATGGATTTGGTCAATGAAACACGGGGTTTGTGGAAAACAATTTCTGAAACCCATCCTGGTGTTTTGGCCAATGCTCACGAACTCTATAAAAGCTATAAGGCTAAAAAAACCGAGAGAGACTCGCTGGCATCTGTTTTCCAGGAAAACCCCCGGCTTTACAACTCCTTCTTTAGGGTCACTAAGGATGAGGCAGGAAACACCAGAGATTACTGGGGTGATGTCGTTACAACAGAAATCCGCGTTTACCAAGCTGCCATTAAAACCCATGCTGCTGCCCATCAGCGCTCTCAAGCTCAGAAGCTCTTCTATGATCGTCTTAGCCCTGATCAAAAAGTTTATTATGATGAAGTCAAAGCCTATGTTGATGTACGGAATGAGGCCGCTGCCATTTATGGGCTCATTCGAAAGCAACAGGAAACGCCTCTGGATACAATCTCAGCTACAGGCTCGCCTGGGACAGACTTATCTGCAACAGCCATCACACTCCAAAAATTCCATCAATCTCGAGCCAAACGAGACGCTCTCGCATTGAAGCTCGTGGAATCCCCTGAAAAGTACCTGCCCTTCTTTAGCGCCCTTAGTATCAAGGAAGAGAAGCTCCTGAGCCATGCTGTTTCAGGAGAAATTCGAGCGAAAGTCCAGACTTATGCTCAAGAAACAGATATTGCTAAACGCGCCTCTCAGGCCGCAGAACTCAAAAGGATTCTCACGACTTCAAACGATTACAGGATCTTCAAGGAAAGTGGGCTTGAGGTAAAGCGCTTGGCTATAGATATAGCAGCAATAGAGAAACCTAAAGATAAAGAGCACTCTTTAACTCAACCCACTCAAAGCCCAAAAACTATTCCAAGCACCCCTGAGGATCTAAAAGAAAGAGCCTCTCTCTTGAATACGATTTCGGAGCTCCACATGAAATCAACGCCCCTTGAGGGAACAGTTGCTGAATCCTATCTACGGCAAGAACAAAAGCTTACAGAGGCATTCTCCGCTGATTTACGATATCTCCCCAAGGGCACGACCTTCATGGAGCAGGGCGAACGCAAGACGCTCAGCCACGCTTGCCTGGTCGCTTTTGCCCGCAATCAAAACGGGAATCTCAACGGTGTTCAACTTACGAAACTGACCGAGAATGGCAAGCACGTCCCTGCCCCTGCAAATAAGCCAGATAAAATTCAGTATGGAACTGTGACCGGGTCCCTTAAAGACTATGTAAAGCCTTTTGACGTGAATAAAGGGCTCCAATCCGATCCCAAGCTTCAAAGCCAGAATACAGTTCAACCAACAAAAATACCCTCTTCATCTACTGAGCAGACAAACAGCATGGAGATCATCTCAAGCTATATTGCAGAAAAAATAAGAGAAATCAAAGCCTATGAGGGGACTGCCCTTGCTCGTGCGGCAAAGCAAGAGCTCAGGTCATACTTGCAAGCCCTGCAAAAAGACGAGAGGCTCCTTCAAGATTTTAAAACCCGTAGTCCTGAGTTGGTCAAAGATATCAAGCGCCTGTATCAAGAACAAGCCCAAGAGCAAGAGCACATCAGAAGCAAAACGTTTGATAGAGGAATAGAAATGTGAAGATGAGGGATTCCGGGGACGGGTCTCTAGAACCCCTCAACCACAATCCCGGCTTAAACCTCAATCCTACCCAAGCGTTTTTCAATCTTATCTTTCAGCTGTTGGGTTTTTAAAATTAACACCTCCAGCTGCTCAATAATATACAGCAAGTATTGTCTTTCTAATTCATATCCATGAATTAATGCACCAACAGCAAAGTTTTCTTGGACACGAATAATGAATTTCAATTGCTGATATTCAATGGATAATTGCTTGAAAAATTCCGCCGATGCGGATAGTCTGGGCTTAGCCATGGTAGTCTCCTTAGTAATGTTAAGGCGTTATTGTGGTCAGCTGCGCACAGGTGTTGAAAGCGCCTGTGCGTGGCGTTAGAAGAAGTATATCAGGTTTGCGTTTGATGGGAAATAGGTTTTTTTATAGAGTAGCTATTTTCTTAAAGGTAATTGAATCGAACTACTGTCATAGCTGAATTTCAGCTTCATTTATTGTTGGAGTATTCAATAGTCCTATCATTACATCCACTTTTTTGAAAAAATTGGAAATGCCTTATCAAACAATAGGTTTAGGAAGAAAAATTTATGGAAGATCAAAACTCAATTAAAAAAGGTCCATTTATAACACCTGGAGATAGGATTTATCTGAGTACAAACAAGGAAACCCCAAGAAAGGTTACCATCTGGATAGGTGTTCTTATCTCCTGTCTTTTTATTGGATCATTTATTGGTGTTTATACATGGCAAAAACAGTGGGGGCCATTTTCAGGAGAGGCTGCTTCGCTACTATTCAAAAAAAATTTAGGCACTTTATCTACAAAAGAATTATATACCCTTGTAAATTTGTATGAGACACAAAATGATTTTCACTCAGCAGAAGAAATTTATACAATTCTAGATAAAAGAGAACCCAATAATCCCGATGTTATGTTTAATTTAGGTATATTACTGTGGCATAATCAGCAGTACCAAAAAGCTTCATCCTGTTTTAAACAAATTTTGGATAGGGATCACCTGAGCTCAAATCTTTGTTATTGGTATGGTAAGTCGTTAGCAGCTCTAGCCAGAGATAAGGAAGCGTTAGAATGGCATTACCAAGCAATGGAATTAGATGACAATAATCTTAGTAACGTAATAGACATTTTGACTCTTTTAAAGAAATTGAAAAGACCTTCTGAGGGATTGAGTCTTATCGCAGGTTATGCTGCCCTCTACCCTTATCCTAACGTGGAACATCAGTTAAAGCCGTTCAAAGTCATATTCAGGGAACTTGACTCAGTAGGAGAAAATTCCTCATTCTCCATTCCAGAGATCAATAACCAATATTTAGTCCCCATAATCTTCCCCCTCTTAAAAGAGCACACTCCGTTTATTATAGATACTGGGGCCCAGTATATGCTTATTCCACGTTCTCTTTATAGTAAAGGAATTGCCATAAATAAACCAACAGGTAGAAAGATTCAAATAATAGGAGTAGGAGGTGCAGCCGGCATCGGTGAGGAAGTTCTATTAGAACAGATAGAAATTGGCGGAATTAAATTAAAGAATGTGGAAGCTGTTATAGCTGATAATTGTCCGGCATTATTAGGTCAGAATGTGTTAAAAAGATTGCACCTAAAGACGGAAACTAAATCTGGGAAAAATTTTTTAACGATTAGTTATTAAAACTCAGTGTAATGCTAATTGGTTACTTTATGGGAAATCTATTTTTGCTACCTTTTGAAGACTAATTTTTTCCCTAGCCATCTGGATGGATTTATGAAGTTCTCTTTGAAAGACATCTTTAGAAGGAAGAGCTGTTAAAAATTGCGCAACTCTTATGCCGCTTTTTTCCAGTTGCAAAAGCTCCACGTGCTCAGAAGTTTTTTCTGAACAGAGGATGATTCCTATGGGAGGATTTTCTCCCGCCTGAAGTTCATACTTTTCAATCCACCTAAGATAGAGTTCTACTTGACCCTTATCTGCTGCCTTGAATTTGCCAAGTTTAAGCTCGATGATAATGGGACAGCGTAATCGTCGGTGGAAAAAGTACAAATCAATATAATAGTCCTGACCATCAATCGTAATTCTTTTTTGACGGGCCAAAAAGGCAAAGTCGCTACCCAATTCAAGTAAAAATTTTTCCATAGATTGAAGAATTGCATTTTCAAATTCACGTTCCGTATAAGGATCTCTCAGATTAAGAAAATCTAAGGTATAAGGATCACGAAATACCATATCAGGCGTTAATTTGTTTTCATCTCTTAAATTTTGTAGTTCCCTTTTGATAGCCTCTTCAGGCTGTTTTGCGATACAAGTTCGTTCAAACGTCATGGAGTCAATTTTGTCCTTCAGGGTGCGAACACTCCAACGTTCAAGGCGTGCCATTTCTATATAAAAGTCTCTTTTTGTTGGATTATCCAGGTAAAGAAGTTCTACAAAGTGCGACCAACTCAATTGTCCAGACAGTGTCTGGAGAATCTTTAAGTCAGGGAAAATTGTTGAAAATTTAACCATATTAAAGAGATTCGTTAGGCCATACCCTCTTCCATACTCTAAAGTAAGAGCTCTTGAAGTTTTATAAATGATTTCTTCGCCATATTCAGCGCGCTCATTTTTAAGAATTTCCTGATTAATTCGATGTCCAATGTGCCAATTTGCGAGAACAAGCGAAGAATTGACAGACGTTGCAATCTCGTTTTTTGCTTGTTCAATAATAGCACGCACATCTTAAAAAAGAGAGAGATGATCTTCGAGAGCTGATAGGCTATTTTTCATACTTTCCATTATACTTTCGACATTAATCAGCAAATCAATATGGTGTGAATGGACCTTATTTGTCGAGAAAAAACTTGAGGAAAAATTTGAGCTCCAATGAGTAGTTCAGAGGAGCTCAACGCTATGGTTATACTTACTGCAGAAATTTTTATCTCTTCCTTTCTCTTACCTGACCATCTTTCCTTGAAAGCACTTCCAGTCTTTTCCCAATGAGATCCACTTTTTGTATAAAGCTATCAGGCAGAACAGGGGTGAATTTTCGTGAGACGAGTGTCCCCACCCCAAAGCCTGCTGTTGTCAAAAACAGCCACCACAAGAGAACATAGAGAAAAGGTCGTTTGTTCTTTTCTTCCACAGCTGTACAAAGGGCTTTTTCTGCGGTTTTAACGGACGCATTAAGCTGCAAGATTTGCTCTCGTAGCAGATCCTCAATAAGGGGAGAAAAGGCTTTGAGGGATTCACGGTTTAGATCTAAAGCAGCCGCTTTAATTGCCGCATAGACTTGATCCTCACTGGTCTTTGCAAGTTTCTGGAAGACGTCAAAGTGGGCGACAAAGCGCTTATTTGTTGAATCCAAAGTTGCAACGTGGACAGCAATTTTCTTAATCTCATCATGGACTTGATCACGAATCTGCATGAAGCGCTGGATATCGTTTTCAAACTCATGCTGTTTTAGGTCGTTTGTGTTCATAAGGATTCTCCTTTCTATGAATGTTAAGGTATAGTGAACCTCAAGAGGCCTTGAGATCGAGCGATCTCAAGGCCCCTTTGAGAGACTTCGCGTCGACTCTGGGGTGTAAAGAGGCATTCTTTCCCCGGAGCTTTTGCCGGCCGTTCTCCACTTTCGTTAGGAGAAGGATTGACGCGATTTATGCCGGCAAAACCCTGCCCCTGCGAAGGCAGGGGTCTTTGTTCTTACACAAGCTCTTCCTTGTAAAAGGGTATGCATAGATCCGATAGAACGGACGTATTCTGACGAACAGCTCGTTCTTCAAAATCCTCCACATGCTCGAGATCGTATAAAATGCGGCCTCCCATTCTGGAAAAGCGTGGCCCTTTGCCATTCCACCGCCATTGGCTTAAGGTATGGGGTGTAATGTGCCAACGGGCAGCAAGAGCCGTTGAGGTGATGTAGGTTTTGTTCATGATTTCTCCTTTTGTAAATTAAATTGTACATTTACAATTTTTGTATAATTTATCACAAAAGATTTTTATGTCAACAATGATTTTGACGGTAAGTGTAATTTTTTATAAATTTTAAAAAAGGCAATGTTTGACATTACGCATAGTTATATGTCTATATATCTAAATGTGTATGGAGATAGATCAAAAAAAGGGAGCCGATCAAATGACAATCAGCAAACAACTTGAAGTCCGAATGAAAGCAAAAAACCTCTCCATCATGACGGTGGAAAGCAAGGCAGGACTCAAAACCCATGCTGTGCGAAATATTCTGAGGGGAAAATCGAAGAGGCCAAGTGCGGTTAATCTACAAGCCATTGCGGATGTTTTGGATTGTTCCGTTAAAGATCTTCTTGGAGCTCCCGAGGCTTTGCAGGAAGATTCGCAAACCTTGTCTCTCGAAGAAGTGCTTCAAGAAAAGTACACGTCCTATGACAAAGCAGGCCTTATGCCTAAAGTTGTCAAAACCGTTGAAAGTCTGGCGCAGAAACAAAACAAAGACCTAACCGTTGAGCAGTTCCTGACTTCTGTCCGAGAAATTTATCTTCATTCCCTCCAAAAAGACCCCTCAAAGGTAGATACGGATTTTGCGGAATGGTTTATGGGCCTTATGGTCGAGTAAGGGCTAATGGATAGCCGTATCGAGGCTCACCACGTTATCTTCCACGGCTTGGTAATCTTTTAAAGGAATCGAAACCTTGGTAAGGTAGTGCCCTCGCTTGTGTTCCTTAAATTCATAGCTCCATCCATTTTGAAAGCAGAGTTGTCGTAAGGTGTCACTTTCTGCCAAAAACTCACGGGGAAATTTGAGGTGCTGTTTAGCAGCACCGGTTAGAATGTACCGGGTATCGTGAATTTCGATGTGAGCATATCCAGCCTTTTGAGACACTAAAATAGCAATCTCCCCATTGGGCTGCGTGGAGCAGAGAGGAAGGCCAAGAATGTTGAGAAAGATTAGTCTGGTAAAAAGAGGATCAGCCACAACCGTTAACTCTTCGGGGCATGTCATCTGCAGCTTAATGTTATGATTTTGGATATAATCCGTAAAATGATGGGTTGTTTGTTCAAGCATTTCCTTAATGCTAAGGGTTTCCTTCTCAAGATTGGCACACAACCCCTTTGAGAGTTCCTCAGCCAACTCCGCAACGGCTTGGATGATACTTTTTCGGGCTTCGAGAGGTATGTTGCTCGCGGATTGCTCCACATACTCCATTGTCTCAGAAATAATCTTCCCCATTTGCTTGAACCTTTGAATAAATAGGCGTTGGAATGAGGTATCGGCTTCCACACGGCTTAGCTTACCATTTAATTGCTTGATTTGCTTGCCGAACATAAAATTTAGCCGCTTTCTTCCGAGGATACTCCCAAAGAGAAGGAAGGAGCAGATGACAACCACCACAAAAGTGATAACCCCGAAATCAGATGTACGAGACATCATATATTCCACATAGGAAAGAGGCTTGGTTAAGGCAAGGCTTTCAAGATAGGAACGATACTGCATGTCCAGATACAAATAATACAGCATAAAAGGCAGACAGGCTGTGCAACAAACACGAACGAGATCTCCCCGCAATCCTTCTTTTACTTCTAAAGTAGATCTTATCATTTCCACTCTCCCCGTTTATTTATTTGAGGGGAAGTGTACTGTAAAAGGAGGCACTTGAACAGTGGGCAGTAAAAAACGATCAATATATTAAGAGCGAGAAAGCAAAGACTATTTTCGCTTTTTGGAAGTTGGGAAAATCGTTGACGCAACGTTTAGATGCAAATCACTATTTTTTAGTTCTGTTATCTCAAAATCATCAATATACCGATTAATATGGGCATACTCTTTCTTTTTTTTCTCCGCGAACATAAATATCATGGCGATTATTCCCCTTTTGAGCAAAGGTTGTTTTTTAAATTCTTGTAAAGGCGGATAATTCTTAAGATAGCTGCCCACTTTCTTACCTTCAGATTCACTTATAAGAGCAAGATTCCATGCTGTGATTGCAAAAGTTAAAATATTTCTTTGGGCTGCATAATCTGCATCCATATGGAGGAAATCTCCAGCAAATTCAATAATAGTATTGGACATGCTCACAAAGCCCATCTTTTCTGATGTCCCTACGATACACTCCCCATCTTTGTGTCGGCTTTTTACCCTCTCTGTGATTGTTTGCTGTGCAAATTGCTGCGTTTGAAGATCATCGTCTTGAATTTCCTCAATCACATTTGCCGCCAGGCAACATTTCTTATACTTCTTCCCACTTCCACAGATACATGGATCAGTGCGACCGATTTTACAGTTTCCGTTGTTTGTTAGAGATAGGGCCCTGTTCATCGCTCCACCCTGCGTTAACTGCTTGCACCTTATTTTTACACCGTCTTTCTTCGTAAGAAAAGTCCCTAATTGAGGGCTCCCTACCCTCCCATAATCTTCCTCCCAATTCTCTCGCTGGCCTCAATGAGAGGTTGCCCAATGAGATGGGCATAACGGGCTGTAGTTTGGGTTTGCTTGTGGCCAAGAAGTGCGCCGATAATGGGAAGAGATAGCCCGTTACTTGCTGCAATGGACGCAAAGGTGTGCCTCAAATCGTGAAGCCGGACATCATCTAACCCCACTTTTTTCCGAATACGCTGCCAGGGCTTTTGTAGGTTGATGAGGTGAGCTCCCTCTTTCCCTCCACAAATCACAAAAGAATTTTCCGCCTCTTCAGGAATGGCTTTCAAAAGATCAATGGCTGCTGATGAGAGATACACCAATTTCTTGCCCGTTTTGCTATCTCGAAGACGAAGGCATTGATTATCAAAGTCTACCTCCTCCCACTTGAGGGTAAGAACTTCATTCAGACGGCACCCTGTCAGCAACAACAAACGAATAGCATGAAGAGGCCAAGGAATATGTGTTTCCTTTTCCTCCTCATCTAATACAGCTATTAATCGACCAATTTCATCATGGCTTAAAAACCGCTCTCGTTTGTTCTCGCTGTATTTTTTGACATGCAAACAGGGATTGGAGTGATTGGGTCGATACCCCCACAGCTCGGCCAGGTTCAAAGCTTTAGATAAAAGGCTCAAGACCCTATTGGCAGTGGTAGGCAAGTGTTGCAAAGAATGGTGAAGCTTCGCAATATCACTTCGTTCGAGCGAGGTCGCTTTCAAAGGACCAAAAACGGGAAGAATAAACTGCTCCCACAATCTTTTGTCTTCCTTTTGGCTGGAGAGCTTTTTACGGGGGGCATGCTCGCGCATATACTGATCGGCGAGCTCTTTTACCGTAGGGATCAGGCGAACCTCTTGCTTTTCTGCAGAAGGGTCCTTCCCCTGGCCAATTTCCAATAGCCATCGTTGAGCGACACTTCTCGCTTGCTCACTTGTTATCACGCCGTGGTCGCCAATCTTAGGCCGCCGCTGCCGTTTATCCTGGGTACGATAATAGAGGAAATAGCTTTTCTTGCCAGTGGGAGTCACCTTACACATGAAGCCGCTGATCTCCGAATCCCATAGAATGAGATCCTTATCTTGCGGTAATGTTGCCTCAACAATTCTTTTTGTCAGTTTTTGCATAATCAGCTGCTCTTCGTTTTTGTTCTAAGTAGCATACAGGTAGCAAGAGAAAAAGAATTTGGCAACATTAAAAAGAACTCGAGAGACCTCAAAATGAGCTAATTGGCTGAAAAATAGACTTTAAAGCATCTTGAAAGAATGAGAAGAACATCTGAATCTAAGATTCGTAATCAGTAGGTCGGGTGTTCGATTCACCTCTTCGGCACCAGTCAAACTAAGGGATTTTACATCTCTTGTCAACCTTCCCAAAAGTCTCTGTATGAGTTCAGTACATATGAGACTCAAGCGGCTTGAGAATAGGAGTCATGAATATACTGCAAAGGGGATAATCCTTCCAAGCTAAAATGTGGTCTATAAGAATTGTATTTCTGAAGAGCCTTAG
>JACDGE010000130.1 GCA_013815465.1 Alphaproteobacteria bacterium
AGAATGGCTTCAACAGCTTTCGCTGCCTCTGTATTTTTTAATCCCGTCTTCTCCACAACATTAGAAATGAGGTCACTTTTGCTTACATTTTTTGTTTCTGTCGTTTTTGTCATATTATTTCCTTTTTCAAATTAACTCTGTTTTTTAGACTGAGTATTTTTGACAGTAATCAAACACCTTTTTTAAATCAATTGGGAAAATACCTAAAAACAACGACCCATCATCCCCCATTCATCAGCTGATCCACCTTATTTCCAAAGACCTCTGTGGCTTTCCTGAGGGAGTCATCCGCCAGATGGGCATAGCGCTGCGTTGTGGACGCTTGAGTATGACCGAGCAGCTTTCCAACAATAGTCAAGCTTAATCCACTTGAAACCAAGTGGGACGCATGGGTATGGCGTAAATCATGCACACGGACGTCCTCCAATTTTGCTTCCTTCAGAACAGTTGCCCAGAACTTTTTGATTTCTTTTAGCGGCTCTCCTGCTTTCCGCCCAGGGAAAAGGTAGATAGATTCGGAAGTTAGTTTTTTGAGTGACTCTAAAAGGGACAGAGCCCTATCTGAAAGGGGAAGATACTCCTTCTTTTTTTGCTTGGTAAGATGAGAAGGTTTTATCCAGATGCCTTTTTCAAAATCAAATTGGTCCCAAGTCGCTTTCAGAGCCTCACTTTTTCGGGCACCTGTCAAAAGCAAGAACTTGAAAACATAACCCGTCAGGTTTTCAGGATGTTTATCAAGAATACCCCAAAGCCTATGAAGTTCCTCATCATTCAGCCAGCGGTCTCGCTTTTCTTCTTGATATTTCTCAATGCCTTGAGCAGGATTATCAAGCCTCCAGCCCCAGGATATAGCAAGGGTAAACATTTTAGACAAAAGGGCAACAACCCTATTGGCTTGGTAAGGCGTATTTTTAAAACGTAAATGAAGGCTTTCGACATCACGCCGAGAAACCTGTGCAACTTTTAAGGTGCCCAAAGAGGGCATGATGATATTTTTGAGAAGCTTTTGGTCTTCTTTCAAACTTTTCTCTCGTTTCTTTTGACCGTGCCTTTCAATATAATCATTAGCAAGATCCTGCATACCGAAAAGCGCCTGAATTTCTTTTTTATCCTGAGAGGGGTCTTCTCCATGGGCAGTGCTTGCCAAGTGTTTGCGTGCGAGCGCTCTTGCCTCTTCGGTCGTTAATTGTCCATGCACACCAATTTTTAAGCGTTTTAGGACGCGATTTTGATTTCGATACTGGATGCAATAGGTTCGTCTTCCGCTCGGAAGGACAATGACTCCAAACCCTTTGAGACTTGAATCCCAATACTGGGATAGCTTTTGAGGATCAGGGATTATACTTTCTACAAAACGCTTGGTAAGATTGGGCATGGGAAACCTCCATTATTATGTTTCCCTTTTTTTATCATCTTTTCAGATTATCATCAAGCTATCATCAACATAGATAGATTTCGACCACACTTTACCACGTTTTATAAACGCAAACCCACACTCAAAAATATTCTAGAACCTAGGAGAACTCTAGAGTATCATTAGAAAAAAGAGGGTTTTCAATGGTGCCGGATGCAAGATTCGAACTCGCGACCTACTGATTACAAATCAGTTGCTCTACCAGCTGAGCTAATCCGGCAACACTTATTCTTTATAAGCTATATTTTTGAGAAGGCCAAGTCAAAAAAACAAATGTAGCGCTAATTTGCTAATTTCCTCTTAGAGCAAATTAGAAAGGTCCCCATCTTAGGAGCTAGAATGGCTTTTACAAAGCAAGGGGAAAATAGAAATAGTTTTAACTTTATGGAGCAAACTGGTGGTAAAAAAGGAGGCAAGAATTTCTATGAATTGTAAAGAAATAGAACGAGCTGGAATTATGAAGAGAGTCTCGAACAAAAAGATATTCCAATAGGAAGCTGCTCTCCTATTAGGCCTCAGTGAAAGACAGGTAAACGCTTGGGCCAACGGTTTCGCGAGGAGGGCGAGACAGGCGTTGCCATCCCGAAAATCGGAAAGAGAAATCGTGGAGTTAAAGAAAACGTAGAATGAGAGACCCTTGATTTGATCAAGATAAAGTACGCTGATTTCAGATTTACTTCTACTTCTTTAAAATCTTCTGCAACAGAAAATCAAAGTTATTCCTGACTGTTCCTTCATTAGCGAGTCTTAACCTTTTAATCCCGACTACTGAATCACCCATAGTGCCTGTGAAAGAAGAGTTAATTTTGTCATTAAAGACGACGTTTCCCGTCTGCTTATCTTTTATGGTGTAAAGCACAGACATATCGACTGTCATGTTAATCCCTATTAAGGGTTGGTCAAGCTCTTTAATTTCTGCAGCTAATTGATAACGTGCGTCTGGTGATCCCAGCAATCTGGCATTTCTTAATGTGCCCTCAAGCGCTGATTTAAAGTCTTCTGAGCTCACTTGCGAAGTCCATAAGGGATTTGTTTCTGAGCCACCGCCAACGGATGAGATGTTAATATTGTTAAAATAGGGTGAAGTTGGGGAAGCCTGTCGACTGTTGTCCATTTGAGTCGTCATGTTTGAAACTTCTGCAGGTGAAGCGCATCCGGATAACTGTATTATAATTGCCCCAAGTGCAAAGAGGGGAATGATTTTATGTCTATTCATATTTTGAAGTACCATGATGTTATCCCTCTTAAAAACTATCTACCTTATTTTTCTACTGCTTAACATTGCTAAAAAAGAAGGTCAATAGTTTTTGATAGAGACCACCACACTACCCGTCACTTTTTTAAAAGATGACATTTTTAGCCCTTTCCAAGAGTTTGAGGATGGTTTCTATGGTGTCATTTATGGA
>JACDGE010000044.1 GCA_013815465.1 Alphaproteobacteria bacterium
GAATGGTATTTCTCTTCATAGCTAGCCTCCTGATAATAAGAGTTTATCTCCTAGCTATCATACCTCCAAAATTATACTGAGTATAGTGCGTAATCAGGATTGTTTATGCGCAACCATTTGTTTTAGAACAAAAAAATATTATTAATAAAATGGCTTATAGAGGCGGCTATGAATTCCAATCTGACTTGGCAGAAGATAAAAAGATGCCCAGCAGTGAGGAAGGACGCTTTATTTACAGTGATGGAAAGCATATTTATTGGCCTAAAATTACCCAAGAGTTATGGAAAAAAGATGACAATTCTGTGAGTTTTTTTATTGCATCTCGCAGCAAGGATGAGCTTTCTGATCGTCTCAGCTTTTTAGATTCGGAAGTTCGTTTTCCCGAGGGTCTTTATCACCTTCAATCGGTGAAAGATGAGGAATACAGGCATACAGAAAAGTGGAAGCGACTTGGAGAGGAGGATGCAGAGTCCATCTTTATTTCTTCTTCAGTTGGGGTGGGGAGTATTCCTGGCATGGGAGCTTTTGCCCCTCATGAAAATCCAAATAACGAAGATGACCTTCAAGTGATTAAACTCCAAACCCATATTAAAGAGATTATGGAAAGAACGCGAGGCATTGCACATGGTCCCCATAAGGGGAGCAACAAAATAATTGTATTAGGACCATCACGACATGGAAAAAGTAATCTGATACATGCATTAGCTGACCAACATCTTCATGCAATGGATGATAGCAATGAGGGGTTCTTTATTGACCCTGTGAGAATTTTCCCTGGCTTTGCGATTAGTCATACACGCGAGGTGGGAACGACCTTTCCCTGCTCATGGTATGATCCTCACCAGAACGTTGTTTACTGGGATTGCCCAGGCTTTGGGGATCCACGAGGTCCCATTGCAGATATTACAAATTTGTTCGCTATTCGCCAACTCTTTGAAAACTCCCCTGGTGCTAAAATTGTTTTGGTCGTACAGCAATCAGCCATGGCGATTGGGAATTCTGAATTTAAGGACCTTCTCAATCAAATAACAGCCCTCTTCCCTGATGAAAATTTACTTCATGAGAGCCTATCTTTCGTGGTTACAAAAAAAGAAAGAGGCAACCCGCATGTCACGTTAAGAAATATTCATGAGAACCTTCAAAAGGGCTCAAGCATAGGGTTTACGCCTTCTGCACAAAATCTACTGGCCTATTTAGTTGATCATCCTGAGCGCATTTCTTCTTTTTCTTATCCCCAGAAGGCTGGAAAATTTCTCCCCAACACAACTGAGATGTGGGAAGCTATTAACAAGTCCAAGTTTTTAAAAAATCAACAGTTTAATCTTCACTTACAAAGTGATGCAGAAAATCTTATAGAAAGAGCCTCTAAAAAGCTCAATCAAAGTCTTATTGATTATTTGAAAACGGAAGGAGCTCAAAAAATTCTCAATTATTGCACTCAATTAATAGGTGATTATTGTGGTCCTGTTTCCGGACTACGACAACAGTTTAAAACGCTTATGGAAAACATTCGATCCTTGAGGAATATTTCTTCTGAGAAGCCTATGGCCTTTTTTAATCGCTTAAATCGGTTTTTTGATGGCACTGAGATAAAAAAAATCATCGAGCACATTGGCTTTCTTCACAGTATAAAATCAGATGTGGTGTATAACGTGGAGGCCTGGTCTGCGGCTCTCATTAATCATACAGAGGAAAAAATAAAGACCCTCATCGCTGCGCCCCAAATAGAATTTTCAAACGGAATCATGAGCCTTAAAGGTGTTTTAATAGGATCAAGTGACCTTACAGCAGCTCTGATGGGGAAACTCGCCCCAAAAACCATCAATGTTTGGGGACTAAATTCCCTTTTCATTGACGCTGACTTTTTGAGTGCGGGCACTTCTTGTAGCTTCCTCAGTCCTCGGTTAAAGGTTATTGGAGATAGAATGGTTAACCTAAGCGGAATCAATGGCACTGATGGGTCTAACGGTACTCATGAAGGGGCAGATGGAGAACCCGGAGGCCCGGGTGGGAATGGGGGTAATGTATACTCTAAAGCCTATATGTGTGACAATCTATCTCACCTGAGCTTCGACCTTAGAAGTGGGAACGGTGGTCGTGGCGGAGATGGAGTCAAAGGGTCAGATGGCACAAATGGAATAAATGGAGACCACACGGCCTATACTCAAAACAATTCGCAGTTTGTGGTACACGGTAGAGCAGCCGTTATGTTTAATTCTCCCCTGTTTTCCATAAGAACCTATAATGCCCAAGGAACGGATGGGACAGACGGAAAAGACGGTGGAAAAGCGGGACATGGGGGAAAAGCTGGTTTAAGCGGATTATTTCAAATCGATAAGAGCCCTGGTACAGATGCCCGATCATATACACAGAATGGGATACCAGGACCTGATGGTATTCCTGGCACAGAGGGTAAAGGAGGAGCCCACGGAAAACACGCTTGTGGCACCAAGTTTATTAACAATATTACTGGAGCAGATATATCAGCTCATCATAACAACCTTCGTCAACCTCCACCCCTCCCCCTTGGACATCAGGAGAGAATTCCAACCCATGCTAACAATGGCACGATTCCTACAGGCTTTAATGCTGTTAATCAGCAAGAACCTACTGCCCAAGAAAACGTAAACAATGGTCAGTTCACGCCAGACTATATAAATAGTTTAAGGGCTGATTACAAAGCCTATTATAATCAAGAAGCGAGGAATCCAAACGTTTCTCCTTTTGTAAGCATGTTTCCCAATCTGTAATAGGACATTGAAAAAATGAATTTTATGAAATCCCTACATAGAATCTTGTCTTACGTCCTGATCTTTTCCCTGCTATGGCAAAACTCTTTATGGGCAGCAGGTGGCATTCATGTACTTGAGGAAGATCTGGTGGGGTCACGGATTCGCACATATGGGGCTAGGAATATCGGTGTTGTAGATCCAGGAACGATCAGGGACGGGGCGGTCCACAACATGTTTGAGGACTTACTCCTTTTGGAAGAGGGCGGGATTGTTTTTAAAACGTCTCCTGAAGCTGATGTCATCTACAACCGGGTACACAGTGAGGAATCCATCTATCTTTCTGGTATTTTGCAAGCAGATCGAACTACCTCT
The DNA here is from genome assembly GCA_013815465.1 of Alphaproteobacteria bacterium. GTDB lineage: Bacteria > Pseudomonadota > Alphaproteobacteria > UBA9655 > UBA9655 > UBA9655. The sequence continues at coordinate 3,105 of JACDGE010000044.1, forward strand.
ATGGTTTTTACGAACCCGGGAGGGATGCTTCTGGATAACCCAGACTTTAGACAGATTGAGGATCTGACCGTTGCAGCAGGACATATGGCCTTGACCGATCGAGGAATGGCCTATGGGGTGGATGAAAGGTTCTTAAGTCTGCACCATACACTGTTGCTGGAAGAGAATGACTTAAGATCTCTCGCTCTTGCAGGGCGCGGCATTCATCTTCACAAATCCTTTTTGTCCTCTTCAGAAAGTATCACATTGAGGGCTGGTCACTACATTCAAGGCATTGACCATCCAGAAGGCGAATGGATTGATGAGAACGACTGCTTCTTTGACCATGATGATATTATTCCATCTCATCTCAAGGGAATTTCCTTTGACAAGGCTACGACCTTACGCTCAAAAGGGCTATTTTTAGATAGTTTAGAAGAAGGGGTCGCCCTCTATTCCAAAGGCCTACTTCACTCTACCCTTGAAGACATTACCATTTTTGCAAGAGGTGATGTCTATTTGGATAGGATTATTGCCAAACGAAACTTACGAATTGAGACAACGGGAAAGGTTTTCTTTGGTAATCAAACCACTGTGGGAGGATCTATCCATATCAATGCCAAAGGGGGAGTTGAGATTGCAGAGGATAGAGATATCCTTGCTCATGGTCCTATCCACTTTGGCAACCAAGTGAGTCAGGTCATTAACCGAGGAAAACTGATTTCTCAAGCAGAAATCCGGTTTGATAATCAAGACGTCCTGAATGAGGGCGAGCTTAGTGCTTATCAGGGCGTGTTCTTTACGGACCTCAAAAATTGGACAAACAATGGAAAATTCTCAGCTTTTGGTGCGGGCCTGCAAGGAAGGGTGAATACGCTTGAAAACAATGGAAAGATCGATCTTTCTACTGCACAAATTGAGCTTGAAAAGGGCACCAATAAAAAAGACGGTGTTATCCGAACAGCCGGTCATTTTATCCATCAAGGAGATCATTTTTACAACCAGGGAAAGGTCTTTACCTGTGGCGTTCATCAAACAATCTTAAGCGGCGTTTACGAAGATCGTGGGACGTTCTATTCCCCTACTCTTTTACTTCTCCAAGCCGCAAACATCAAATATGTGGATTCCCATAAGTCCCTTCTGAGAGACGGTGTTATTAAGGCAACTTCCCAGTTTGCTGCGGGTGGGAACGTGTCCTTTACCTTACATAGCGATATAAACCCATGCTTTCTTCAATTAAGCAGTCAGGGAGATTTAAACTATAATGGACAAATTAGGCAATTTTCTTCGTCATCAAAAAAGTATCCCGTAGAAGACTATTTTACGATCTTTGGTCAACCTTCTGATTCTTCTCCAGAGCTTGCCAACAAAATATCATCTCTTTCCTTAGAAGGATCAAAAAAAATAAGGAAAGACAATTCAAGGCTTGCTGATGTTACCCTGTCCGCAGGGCGAAACATTAATTGTAGAAACGCTAACATAAACCCAGAAAGTGGATCAGTTAGCCTTGTCGCTAACGGCCAATTTGAAACAACTGGAGCGAAGTTCAAGTCAGGGTATTTTACGGGCAATAATGCGTCCATTAAAAGCACGACGGCTCTTCTGCAAGACACCGCTCTTGAGAGCCTTTTTGGGATTTCCTCTGTGACTGCAACACATCGCGTGGGTCTCTATAACTCTCATGTTTTGGGAGGGCAGCACGCAGCGCTTACCTCCCAATTTGTGGATATGAACCAATCAACAGCAAAAAGCAGCGATGGAACGGTGTTTGTTCATGGATACGAAAAAACCACACTAACGAACTCTTCGGTTCAAGCCCGTGCTGAAGCAGGTATAGGAGGCAAGTTTGTGTCCTCGATGGGAAGTCATCTGGGTAGCCAAGATCGCACAGTATCGATTGTTGGAACACACACCTCCGTTAATCAATCCAAACTGACAGGAAAGCAGACGGCTACCCATGGAACGGAGTCCCTCTCCCTATCTATGAGCGTCTTTGAAAGTGAATACAATCGGTTCACAGGAAATCATATCAATGCCACCTCCAACACCACGAAGGGTCACAGTTATCTTGAGGCAGACACAACTCTCAACATTCATGATCTTCAAGCAAATGGTTCAGTACAGGGAATGGCCCCCACCATCTCCCTTTCAGACAAAATTAAAGCAACAAATTCTTTAAATTTCAAGGGAGAGACAGTCAATCACTGGGGCCTCACCCATGCGGACGAACATTCAAAAATTATCGCAACTCAGCATTATGTTGATACAGAAAACTCTCAGAACAGTGCTGGCAAAACCCATACCCTCATTGCGCCTCATAATAATGGGTTTAACGGACACCTCACAGCGGAAGAGAAAGTCGTTGTCGATTTAAAAGACATGTGCCTCAGAGCCCTTTTAAATCAAACGGATGCACCCACAATTCAAGCCACCTTACGGGAAGGTAATATCATCCTTGAGGACGACCTGGTGATTAAGAATACTCTCCACCTTTGGGCTAATCGCCTTGAGAATAAGGCCAAGCTTACAGCCAATAAGGACTTTCTCGCCTATATGCAAACCAGCATTATCAACGATGGCTTCATGAGCATTCGCGGAAAGGGAGCTCTATCATCGGAGAGTGTTGCCAATTATGGAACCGTAGATGCTGATGATCTCTACGTGAATGGAAAGCACATTCTCTCCGAAACTCAGGTCCAACGACACACAATTGCGGGAGGATACGCAGAGGTTCAGAAAAAACAAGCCCTCATGGTGGCGCGAACAGGCGATCTAACGGTCGACGCAACCGATTCCCTGCAATCCCGTGGCGCCAAGTTTGAAGCCAAAGGAAATGTGACTTTGAAATCTGAAGGCATTCTGTATTTAGGGGCCCAACAGACAGTATCAGAAGTGACCCACTCGATAAAAAATTCCCATTATGAATGCCATACACAGATGAACCATAAAACTCAGGTGAATACGGGGGAGAAGACGGACATTCTTTCCGACCAGGATATGATTCTAGAGGGCGTAGATGTTGCTTCTCGTGGAAAGATCACGGTCAAATCAAAAGCCAATCTTGCGATCAAAGCGGTTTACGACACCATCCAAGAGGAGCGCCACACCACTTCAAAGGGAGGAGTCTTTGGCAGAAAAAAGTCAGAAACGCGTCAAGAATCCACCCAGAGCGTCGTGCGTGATACCTTCAAATCGGATGGAAAAATCCTTCTTGAAGCCAAACATGATAATCATGTCCAGGCCCCTGATATAGAAAGCAATGGCCCCACTGAGATTAGTTCTCTTCAAAGCAAGGTTTATCTCGAGTCAGCAAAGTCTAGCCATATGGTCTCTGTCCAGAAACAGAGTAAAAGCCTTGTGTGGCAAAGCCAACAACAAAAAGGGAGTTTTGATGAAAAAGTTGAACTCCCTCACATCCACACGCAAGGAAGCAAAACCATCTTAGACGCACAAGGTATAGTGGTCGACTACATCGGAGATTTGGATATTCTTCAAAATGATCCCAGCACCTCTTGGATAAAAGCCTTACGTAAGGATCCACAAGCCACCTGGCATCTGATTGAAGAAGAACACAAGAAATGGAGCCAGAAAGTCCAGGGGCTCACCGGTCCAGCTGCAGCTGTTATTGCCCTTGCTATTTCTATTGCAACAGCGGGAACAGGTGCTGCATTGGCTGGCCTTTCAGCGGGTACAATGCAAGCTACTCTAACATCAACTGCGTTTACATCTCTTGTTACTCAAGCGTCCGTTTCCTTGATTAACAACCAAGGTAATCTTTCAAAGACATTCAAGGACCTGGGATCATCCCAACAAATCCGTTCTTTTGCAACTTCTGTTTTAAGTGCAGGGATTACGCAAGGGCTATCAACTCAATTAAACGTCCCTTCACACGCGACAACCTTTACGGAACACCTTCAAAAAAACCTTGTGAACTCCGGAACATCAGCCGGCCTCAATATCCTGCTTCATAAACAAGATGTAAAAGAGGCTCTCCTGCAAGCCGCAAAGGGGATTGCGAGTGGTACCCTTGGCGGTGTTATGGCTAACACCATTGGTACGGCTTATGGTGAAGGAGACTTGAACTGGGTCACACATAAACTTGCCCACGGCGCTCTAGGGGGCTTTACAGGAGCTATCTTAGGGGACGACCTGGCGACTGGTGCACTTGCTGGCGCACTAGGGGGGATGGCCTCTGAAATCATCGCCGATGCCTTACTGCCAATTGCCACCGCGAAAGCCATGGATCAAGCGCTTGCAAAGGCTAGAAGCGAAGGGAGACCTCTTGCTTACGAAGATGTGCGAACAGCTTTTGAGGCTGAAGCGAATAAAGTTACCAGCATGAGTCGATTGGGTTCAGCCATGGCAGCTTTTGCTTTGGATCAAGACGTGAATATAGCAACGGCAGCAGCAACGAATGCGGTTGAGAACAACTTTCTTCCCTTAGTACTTGTCGGACTTTCCGTAGCATCTGCCCTTTACAGTAGTTATGAAGTCTACAGCGCTTACAAAAAAGGGGGTGCAAAAGGTGCGTTAGAAGAGCTTGCAAAACAAGGTGTTATTAATCTAGCCGGAGGCGCTGTAGGTAAACTCGGCTCTAAGGCTGCAGCAACAACTTTAAAGACCATTTTGGATAAAAATCCTATGCTTGCCATGGTCTTTGGGAAGGCTAAAGAAAAGATTGGCTTATCTATTACAAAGAAGTCTGCAGTTGAGGGGAAACGCATTAACAATGATGTGCTCATCGTTCCCAGAGCAGGAAGTGGATTGAAAGATGATCTTGTTAAACCTATTATTAACGAAAAAGGCAAGTGGGTCCATGAATTTCCGATGACAGCTAAATCCCATGGGTTTCCGGATGTTATCGATAACTATGCAGGACAAGCTCGTCAATTTGATTTGGAGCGTGGGGCAAAATTATATCAAATGGAGGGATTTTATAATGGTCAAGTCGGAAGGTTTGAGTGGATCATCCAAGATTCAAAAGTGACCCATCGTATGTTCATAGAAAATGGAAAAATTAATGGCATATCAATCCAAAAATAGATTTATTGAACGTCTTGAAGAAAAAAATATCCCAGTAACATGGCACTTTCTTTTAATGGGATTCATGGGGCCGGGTGTATTACCGAACCAGTTGAGCTCTGATGAAATTGTCAATTATGCTTTAAAAAAAGAAATGGAAGGTCCTAGTAATAAAATTATTGAAAACATAGCCTATTCTGATGTTGATGACAGGACAATCATTGAAAAGAATTTGAGAATTTTATCTTCAGAAGAAGACCAGGAAAATAAATTAAGTGATTTAAAAAAATGGGAGCTTTTGTTATTAGAAGACCATTTTGAGGATTTATCAGAAGACCCTATTAAAGGATTAACAAGCCTAACAAGTTTTTGGAGCCAATTTGATTTTCCGGAAGATTGTCCCCATGAAGTGCAGAGTCGAGGTAATACTACCTCTCCAGAGAGGTACTACACACAGGAACATTATCATCAACTTATCAAAAAACACAAGCAGTGGATGGAACAAACAGAGCAGCAACTTAGATATTACACTTTTTGACGCCCTCAGCGTTAATTATGCGTTTTTTGTTCAAAATTAAGGAAGTAAGTGAAAGTAAGTTACTATGAAAATAAAAAATATTTGGTTTGTGGTAACTAGAAAATTCAAATAATATGCGAAGTTGAAAAATTTATTTTTTTAAATCTATGGAGTAAGGAATTATGACCTCTAAAAATTTATTTGCAAAAGCTGCTCTTCCCAGCTTAAGCATGATCCTGACTTGGGGATTAAATCCTGTCCACGGGATGGAGATTGATGCTTTGCACGATGAAGTACTAGCATCATCATTAAAACAACTTAAAATCAAAGATCTCGGGCTATGTGCACAAGTTTGCCACAAATGGAATCAGGTATCATCAGATGATAATGTATGGGAAGAAGCTGCTCAAAAGTATGAATTATCCGGCGGAAAATTTCATGAATTTTCTCATCACTTGTTAATATTCGACATTTCTTGGAAAGAAATATTAGAAAAAAATTATCTGTATTGGGATAAATTAAAGAAAGAAGCAGCAGTTATAGAGAAAAAAGCCGCTCAGGAAGCAGCTGATTTAAAGAAAGAGCGAACTGAACAAAAAAAATTCGCTCTGGAACTAGCCGCTCTAGACGTAATTACGTTAGAGGAATCACTTTCTCTAGCGGCAACAGGAGACTATCATTTGAGGGTAGGGCAGCGGATGGTGATGGATTCAGTATTTAGATCCTCGTTTAATACCACGTTTCAAGAAATTAAAGGTGAAAAGTGGAAAGCAAAGCAACTTACCCGAGAGAGAAATAAGGAAATAAAGGAGACAATACAGCAATTATTTCATGACTATAAAATAAAAACTCCCGATCTACCACAATATTGTATAAAAAAAGAAAATGAAATCTCTATTAAGATGAATGATTGTATAAAACTTCTATTTCATGAATATAAATTACCTGATATTATAATAGAAAGAATTAATCTATTCATACCCAAAGAAATAGAAAAACATGAAATTACGATTGAAGGAATTAATCTTACAGAAATTTCTCCGGGCAAGTTAGAATTTGTTGATATAAATAATGGCATTTTACATAATTATGTTTTCCCCACAGAAGAAGATGAGGAGGATGAGGAAATTAAAATTGAAGAATTTAATCCTATAAAAAAGTAATTAATATGAAATACTTCCGAAATTATTGTATACTTATTTCTTGTATGATAGCATGCAGAGATTACAACACAAACTAAAAACACATCTTATTTTATTTCTTTACAGTGGCCAGAGGGTATTGTTTGTTCGTCATGCCAAGCAACAATAAAAGCAACAATACTGTTTTGAATCCTCAATCTGTTCAGCCTCTTGAAGTTGAGCTGCAAAGGCCTCAAACCTATCGATAGTTTCAGTGAGTCCTTCGCCGAGTTGAGTTAGGTTTTGGATATCATTTTTAGATGGGGTCATTTATTGAGTCTCCTTTTGGGGGTTGAAGGAGGTTCAGCATGGATTTCTGTGTATCGTAAAGCACTGGGCTGTACTGTTAGATAAACCATGCTTTTGCATAAGTTTCTGGGCAAAGTTTGAATGAAATGGGAATTGTTTTGAGAGCTTCTAAAAACTTCACATGTCCATTCCATAGTCTTGTCTATTTTCTTCTTGCTCACGAACCGGTTTGTTATGACCATAAGACGTTATGCGGGCTTGATGGTTGGCGTAATCCTGGCTCGCATGCGGAAAATCCTTAAACCCAGAAAGATCTTTGCTTGAGGCAGACCAATTTCTAATCTTCAGGTCTCCGTCTCGTCTGCGCAGATATTCGATGTTGTGAGAACCGATGGAAGGGTCATAGCCTTGTTTATCAAGCTCTCTCGATATTTGGGCCATGGCGGACATTTGGGTCGATGTGGGCTTTTGCCCGTGGGTTTCCATGTATCTGGTAATGTCTTTGGCACACTGGGTTGCAGCAAATTCGGAAAGCCTTTGCTTGGTGGCTAACTTTTCAGCAAGGATTGTTGTTGTAGCTCTATTTTGTTTTATTTCTTCCCTCGCAAGGTCAGGAATCGTTGAGGAAGGCGTTAATCCTGTGGGATTTAATCCCTCGGGTTTCAAACCCTTTTGTTTGGTTTCGAGATACATCCTGCCCTCGACTGAGGCCTGACGTTCAGCCATCATGTGAGCAATGAGCTCATCCTTTTCTGACTTGTAGCTGTTTATTTTTTTCCAGTCTGCAATAATCTCATCACGAATTTCGGGGATGCGGTCCAGCTCGTATTTGGCGCGCTGCAAGAAGTGGTCAGTTTGTTTTTCCGATACACGTGTGCCTTTCAGCGTATGAGCGTGGAAAATAAAGTTTGCTGTCTTCTCCGCTTGGCGGTCGATATCCTTGATGAGCTCGGGAGTAAGATCACGTCTTTCGTCGCCCAAGTTGGCGTAAAGCTTTCGAACGCATTGCTGGACGAGCTCTTCAAAGACCCTCTCCCCACTTGGTGAAGTCGGCTTTTGCTTGGAGTGTGCGTGATCCAAAGGTGTCGGTGGGCCTTCAGATTTTTGAGGTGGCGTTTCTACGCTGTTCTCAGAAGTTCTGTTTTCAACAACTCCGTTCTCAACACTTTTCTTTTCAAAGACTTTGTTATCAAGCGTGGAGGTCTTAAGCGTTGTGGCTTGTGTAGCCGCCTCTTTCTCATGGGACACGATTTTGAGGGAATCTTTGGGAAAAGCCCATTCGAGAGGGCTCCCCTTAAGAGGATTACCTTCAAGAAAACTGCGTTCGAGAATTTCTCTTACCCCTTGAGCTCCTCGGGTTTTAAGAACGTCATTAAAGTCCTCATTCAGTTTGTCTGGCTTGATGCAGAGAACACTGAACCCCTTCTCTTGAAGTTCACGAATAGACCGTTCCAAACTCTGAGAAGCAGGAGAATCGGGTGCATCATGATCGGCACAAATGATAATCGGCGTGGTGAGTGATTCAGGGATAAGTCGCTTGATGTTGGAAAGACCCAAACTGGCTTTGATCGTTCCCTGCACGCCAGCTGATCTTAAGCTTAAAGTCGTCTCTACGCCTTCCGCCAAAAAGAGGACGTTTGATCCTTTGTCCTCCTGAATCGAGACGGCTGATCGCTTCAAAATACCAAATGATCTCTTGTTTACAGGGATATTCGCCTTCTGAGCTGTGTTCGCACTCAGAAACGTCAATTGCACCGCTGTAACGTCTCCCTCTGGAGACCTTGCTCCTGCCATAAGACAAGGAAAAGACCACTTGGAATTCGGATCCGTAAAAAAGGGCAAATAGCGAAGGTCATCGGGTAAGGAGCCCTCTATTTTGCGATGCTCCCTGAGATAGCGTTCGGCAAGTGTTCCTTGAAGAGGGCGGCCCTTATCCCAAATCGCTTGGGCTCGATCTATTCTGACTTTCTCTTCCTCATTTAAACCCCCATCCTCCTTTTCAAGGGTTTGAACGGTTGAGGCCAAGGACTTGGCTACTTGGTGGTTGATATCTGTTCGATCTAATCCCGCCCAGGAGACTTCATACTCTACAGCCTCTTTAAACTCAAGCCCTTTGAGCTTGGTGAGCATATGGAGGGGTCCTCCAGCCATGTCGCTGTTCTTGTGATCAATCCAAGCGCCTGTTTTAAGATTGACCGAAATATGACCATTTTTCCCATAGCGGCGCTCATGAGCCGAGGAAGAAGCTGGATTGTAAGGTTCTCCTATGGAGGAAAAAATATCATCTGCAAATGAGGCCATGTTTTGTTTGAGGGCCTCTTCTATGACTTTTGTATCTATTAAATTTGAGACCGTCCTTGCGGATGATGGCGAGTAAGCTTTTCCCTCAAAGCCGGAATTCGTCTGTTCAGACGTATGTTGAGACGTTGCAATCTCTGGAGAGGGGAAAGTGCCTATTTTCTTCTGCAACAATTCCTCAGCCCTGATTTCCTCGCGAACACTCATCTGAGAGATCTCTGGAACTTCCCTGATTTCCTTTTCTTTTTGAACTCCAAGAAAATGATCCGCAACCTGCCAGAAGGCCTTTTTGGAAACGGCCCCCATGGCATCCAGTTCGTTTGAGACGCGTTCGAATATCTTGGTGAGCAAGCGGTCATCCTGCTGCATTAGCTTGTTCAAGGAATCTGCATCCAAATAATCCCCTGGAGAGAGTTTTTCTCCTGACTTAGCCAGGGCTTCGGGAAGTTTTTCTGGTCTCCAGAAGTCGAGGGAGCTGCCAAAGACCTGTGCATCTTCTCGATGGCGGGTCATGGCAACGTAAGCCAAATTTTGCGTCATCTCGAAGGATGCCAGCATATAGGTCTGATCCACCGTCGTTCCCTGGGACTTATGGATCGTAATAGCCCACCCTTGGTCGAAATAGGGATTCATGTTAGGTGCAAAAGAGATTTCCTTGCCCTCATCGAGCCTTACCTTCATCGTCTGGGGTCTCAAGTCCGTAATCGTCCCCATGGTTCCATTCTTAACCCCTAAGCTTTTAGTGTTTTTGGTAAAAACAATGCGATCGCCTTTGGAAAAATTCTTTTCTTCCCTGATGATGTATTCTCTCTCAAAGTCATCTTCGATGCGTTTGGCAATTGTGTACGTGAATTCGTGCCTTTCAATATGCCCCGAATCCTTCAAAAGACTTCGTGCGGACCGGTTTAAATCATTCATATCCCGATTGCTAAAAGAAAGCATGATGGCGCTCTTCTCAGGGGCATCCTTAAACCCAGTGTGCCACGCCTGAATAAGGGCCGCCTTGGCGTCTTGGCGTACATCAATGGATTGGCTGGATTTTAAACCCAGGTTCTTTTTCAACTCCACCAACTCATCCAACCCACACTTTTTAAGCAGATCCAGAGCTTGTTGACCTTGAGCAGCTTTATTCTGCTTTTTATCCACGAAAAGGTTCGCCAACCTTAACGGATCAAGAG
>JACDGE010000131.1 GCA_013815465.1 Alphaproteobacteria bacterium
TTCTTTTTCAACTCCACCAACTCATCCAACCCACACTTTTTAAGCAGATCCAGAGCTTGTTGACCTTGAGCAGCTTTATTCTGCTTTTTATCCACGAAAAGGTTCGCCAACCTTAACGGATCAAGAGACCGCGCCTCCAGAAGAGGTCGATAGACTTCACCCTCTTTCATGATTTGAGCAGCTGAAGATTTCTGTATACTCTTCCATTCCATATATTTCCCGAAATCCTGGTGCTGCTTTGCCAAAGAATAGTCACTGCCTTCAGGATTCGACTTATTAATATCCCGCATCATCTCACGATAAATGAGGGACGAGGTCCGAGTTGAAGCTTCATAGAGTTTAAGAACGCCTTCATGATCCCCACGATCAAGGGCTTCGTGCAAAGTGGGGAGTTTCTCCTCTATAATATGCACGTGACCTTTATCCATGTATTTCTGAATGGCTGCTTGAGTTTCTTGTTTGCCAAAGAGGACGGTTGCTTCTCGCTGCCACTCTTCTTTTTGTCTCACCACCGTATTGAGCTCAACCTTCCCAAGACGCGTCGTGACGAGCCGGAAGGCAGGGCCTGCTTCAACCGGCTGCAACTGGGCTCCATCCCCCACAACGATCAACTTAACACCCAATTGCTTAACCGCCGCCAGCAATTGCTGAAATCGCTCCATATCCACCATACCTGCTTCATCCAGGATAAGAACGCTGTTTTGATTGTACTGACAACGACCTTCCTCAAATTCCTTCAGGAACTTATGCAGGGTGCTTGAGGGGATACCACTCTGCTCAAGAGACTTAGTCTCAAGAGACTTAGTCTCAAGATTCTGTGCAGCCTTACCCGTGGGAGCAAGTCCATAAACTGCATACCCCTCTGCCTTCCAGATGTCATGGCATACTCCTAAAGCGGTTGTTTTTCCTGCACCCGCAATTCCGACCACGCACTTCAGCTGTCCTTCATCAACCAAATGGTGGATGGCTGTGACTTGGTCTGATGAAAGCCCGCCAAACTTTTTTAACTCTCGATTGGCTTTTGCAAGGGCAGGATCTATAGAAGATGATTGAACACCATGAGACTTTTCTTTTCCGAGTGCATCGGCATTTTCAATGAGCGACCTCTCAACTTTAAGCAAGGTGCGGGTGGTATAGATGGATTGACCCTCCGGATCCGCCTTTAACAACATCAGCTCGTTAGAGTTTTTAAGCTTGGCCTCGAGCTTTTGAAAAAGCGACAGTTCATCCACATAGCGATGGAGGACTCGTCTCACATCGGCCCACATAAAGGTGGAATGGTGCTTGGAGACAATATCTAAAACCACCTCAGGTTTGCGCATAATGCGGTAAAGGTTGCGAAGCTGAGTGTCGTGAAAGGCTTGGGCTTTATCTGTGACAAATGAATCTGGCTTATTTTCAGGGTTGGCTCTTCTTTCCATCTCCAAAACCCCCTTTCCCATCTTGGGCTGGGGCTCAATATCAATTCCTCGGTCTTTGTGAGACCGATGATCAACACGTACATCATGGCCATTGAGCTTGAGGTGAAAGTTTGAATACTCCTGCCACTGAACACGCAAATCGAGGAGAAGTTCCTTTTTATTCCACTCTTCCTCTTTTTTTTGATTCATGCCGTCCTCATCCAACCGTCTTGTGGTTACGAGAACGTGACAGTGGTGATTCTCATCATCCGTTTTTTCCTCCTTGTCAAAATGGAAATTGAGTTGAGCAGCCATGCCGCGAGAACAAATTTGATCTTCCACAAACTCTCGAGCGAGCGCCATGTTTTGTTCTTTTGTGAGCTCTCGGTGAAGGGCGAACTCAAATTCTCTCCAGACTCGAGCATCAATTCTCTTCTCAGCTAATTCCACAATTTCACAAAAGGCCTGCACGCCTTTTTGACGGTCTTCAGTCATCAGTTTTTGAACATCAACGGCCCAGGCCGGAGCGTCCTTTGGCAGAGCAAACTCCACATGCTCCACATCCTTAGATCGCTGATCGAAGTTCTGGCCTGTTTGCTCATCGTAGAGTTTGCAACCCGCACGGTAAGCCACAGCACTCACCGTATTCCGGCTGCCACGAGAAATCACCTTCACGCTGAAATGATAAAGCGCCATGAGATAAACCTTCAAACTTGGTCTAAGGCGCTTGCGCCAAAGAGCGGTTGACGAAGGCAACATGTAAGCGCGCATGGAAACTTTTTAGCAAAGCTACCAAGACGGGCTTAGATAGCTGGCGCTATCATTTTTTATCTCTGGGTTTTTCTACGGGGTTACCGCTGGGTTTATTTATAGTATCGGTTTATTGCCTTGAAGGAGGATAGCAAACTTGCTACCTTAAGTCATCATAAAAAACAAAGAGGGAGCTCGTCTGATGGATAAACTGATTCGTATTGATGAGAAAATTGATCGTTTGAAGAAGCAGCGCGAGAAGATGCGAATTCAACAGGCCATCCTCTTCATGCGAGAGGCCCAGAAAATATTTGAAGACGACTTTGTACCCGATATAGCCCTGGGCATACTTTCTGAAATGTGAGGGGCGGCGTCTCAAAAGCAAAAGGAGGAGTGGAAGAAACGTGGAACTTCCTAAAAAAGGTCAAAGCTCATGACAGAAAGTGCATTATAAGTTTTTTTCTTGAAGGATGCTTGGAGAAGTGGTTTTATAATTCAAGCAATGGGGAGACTGTAGAGCGCGAAGGATTTCAATGAAACAAAATCAAAAAATGCCTTTAAGGGTTTTTAGAGAAGAATATACCAAAATATTGGACGCGAGTTCTGCAGACGAGCTAAGGGCTATATTGATTGGAATGGCGAATAAGGTTGAT
>JACDGE010000009.1 GCA_013815465.1 Alphaproteobacteria bacterium
ACCCATACTACGGGCGCAGGGGTAACCCTTACGTCCCAGACTCTTTGAGTGGACATTCTTCTCCAAGACCTAAATTAACGCGAGATGATTCAGTGATAAACTGGACAATTTAAGCGAGTCGTAACAACGTACAAGTGCGCGTTAACGTTCTTACACAAAGATAAGTGTCTAATGTAAGGAATTCGGCACCTAAAGACTCCTGCCAGCTCACGGGAAAAGAAAACCAAATGCTAAAAATCAATGCGACAGTGCAACACCTTAGCTGGAATAATATTCTTCTATTTCACCTGTAACGTTTCTGGTGTTTTGTTGATGGAATTTAGAAAGCGTTTGAGATGGGGTTTCAGGGCATTATAGAGGTTATTATCTCCATGGGCATGGGGGTTATGGTATTTTGACTTCTCCTCTTTTTCTTCATGACCCTCGATTGCCTGATAATCCAACGCCATATTACGATTACCTTCAAGATCAAAGGAAAGAGAGGTCGTTGAAAAAGAAAGGCTCGTCGAATTCTCCCCTTTCTTATTTTCCACCTTACACCCAAGATCAGCGAAAGCCTTTTGGGCATCTTTATTGCTATAGGTATTGATTTTCCCTTGTCCAAAGATTGCTTTCACGAATTCCAAGGTTTCATGCTGTACAACAGCTTTGTTCTTATGCCCCGGCAATGGCATTTTTATCAAGGGATTCTTACAAGTTTCAATATAATCTTTTTTCTTCACTGTGAGCGTGTGACGGGTACGGAGTGCTGCTTCTCTCTTTGCCCTCCTGATGCTCTGCTTTTCTATGCGTGACTTCGCATACGCCTGTTCATTTTCTTGATTGAGTTGATGAAGCTCCTGCTTTAACGCTGTTTCTTCTGGCATTTCTTCCAAAGGAGCAAGGGTGATTTTCATATCAGCCTCTAAGTCTTGTTCTACGGCAATTACATCTTTATCGCTCAAATCACTTGGGGAGTTGTTTTTGAGTGAACTTAAATCATTCAAAAGCATAATTGCTTGTGGAGATCCTTGGTTTACAGCCATTTTGAAATATTTGAGGCCTTCATCTAAGTCTTTCGTCCCACCCTCTCCATCGTAGAGCATGAGAGCATAGTAATATTGTGCATCCTTATCTCCTTGGTCTGCAGCCATTTTTGCATATCTACTGGTTTCATCTAAGTCTTGCTCCCCTCCCTCTCCATTGTATAGCATGTAAGCGTAGTTAAATTGTGCTGATGCATTACCTTGATCTGCCGCAAATTTTTGATATTTGCGGGCTTCATTTAAGTGTTGCACCCCTCCCTCGCCTTTATAGAGCATTAGAGCATATTGCAATTGCGCTTCTGCATCTCCTTGGTCTGCAGACAATTTGTAATATTTGCGGGCTTCACCTAAGTCTTGTGCCCCTCCCTTTCCATTATAAAGCATTGCTGCATAGCAAAATTGTGCATCATTATCCCCTTGGTCTCCAGCCAACTTGTAATAGGTGCGGGCTTCGTCTAAGTCTCGCTCCCCTCCTTCTCCATTGTAGAGCATGTGAGCATAGTTATGCTGCGCTTCTTTAAACCCGTGGTCGGCAGCCATTTTTAAATATTTTCTTGCTTTGATCTTATATATTTTATTTTCTTTATTTGAATTATTAAAAATTTCTATAAGATGGAAAAAAACAGACATCATTTTTTCACGTTCCAAGGAGCTCTCTTTGTGAATACGAGAAACGTAATACTCTAAGAAGTTTATTTTTTCTTGTGGTACTTTTCTGCTAACTGAGTTGAGCTTGTCAATTGTGCTAGAGTAAAGATCAGCTAACAGGACACATCCTTCATTCGCTCCATTTTCAACGGCTAAGTGAGCCCAAAAAGGCTGGTTAGGATAACCTTTTGCTAATGTCCCAGCTATCCTTTTAATCAAATGAGGTGTTTTTTTTATAATTTTTATATAAATATTCTATTTCGTTATTTGAAAATACAGCTATTTTATTTTTAAAATAAAATTTTTCACTATTTTCGTAATAAAAACCCAGATGTTGAGGATCAAGGTAATTCCAAAATTTAAGATCTTCCTTACTCTCTGGAACAACTTTTTGGTATACATCGGATAAGCATTTTATTTTTTTCAATTGATTTTTTGAGGGCAAATGTTCTAAAATTTTACTGTTTCTACTGTAAGCATCCCTAAAAAGGCTTAGGGCATGCGCATTTCCCTTAAGTGTCATATCAGCAATATCTTGAATGCTCTCTTTTTTGGCTTTGTCATCATTGTTGTTTATTGCAGTCTGATACTTTATTTGAGCAAGAGAAGCTTTTAAGAAACTCTCACTAAGTATCTTGCCGGCCTCTGGGATAGGCGCAACCTCAAAAGATTCGTTCCCCTCTACAGGAAGAGTGATTGTTACGAGGTGATTCGCGTGCATATATTCAAGATAAGCAGAGGGGATTAATGCCCCGTTATTGTGTAAGTGGTTAAATATTTCTGCAGCTGTACTCCAGTCTTGGGTTTCAAAGGCCGCCGTACCCTGCATTAAAGTGAACATTTTTCTTTTTTTCTGGTCCTTTTCCTCCGCTTTTTCCGCTGGATATTGAGAACAATTAAATTCTTTGAGCTGCTCATCTGTTAGCATACTCCAACTCTCAGCTATAAAAAGAGGAGACACATGGGATAGGAGAACGGATGCAAGAAAAATCTGACGCTTTAATGGAAGAACACGCATACACAAACCCTATAAATATCGAATACATTTTTTAACATATTCGCCCTTTTTAAGAGTTTCAAGAAAAATTACGCTTTTTTAAAGCGGTACTTGACTATCATTCTGAATTTTATGAGAGCAATCATGGAATCTGGAAAGATTATTGATAGAGGATTGTCCCTCTTCTGAACTGCAACCCCCCCTCTTTCTTGGTTTAAGCAACCTGGCTTTGGGTCGATCTTTGGAGCTGGATCGCGGTGGGTTATCGTTGTGAAAGCTTAATTTAATGCCTATCCGAACAGTGCCTGTGAAGTTGTGGGCTTGGATGAACGCAGGCACCCAGAGCCCTAAAAAACAATGTGTATAGGTCATGGCGTCTGTTAAACTCTCGTTCTTGCATTTAGGGCAGGTGAACTCTTTGCCATCGAATTGTGCGAGCCAAATCCAAGCCCTCGCTTTTTCCTCCGAATTCAGTTCATTCATGATTTTCCAAAATCGCATATGGGCGTACTGCATGGCGCTCCCTTCGCAACACAGAGCTTAGCACGCTATTTTTACAAATCAAAGGCACTGTTCGGATAGGCATTCTTAATTTTCTTATGGATGGAGTCAGATACGGGGAACGAGGAAGGGAGTGTTTTTTCAAAGTGTCCCGCCAGTGTTCCATGGAGGTTATGTGAGACTCTCAGGAGATCAAAAAAGTGAGGTTTTGATTGGTTGCGGGGGTAGGATTTGAACCTACGACCTTCAGGTTATGAGCCTGACGAGCTACCGGGCTGCTCCACCCCGCGATAATTAGAAAAAGAAGTTTAACTCCTTTAAGTGGGCAGACTCTAACAATAAGTTTTAAGTTTGTCCAACGTTTTTTCACATATGGCGCTAATTAATAATAAAGTGCTAAACATCCACTCGATGGCGCTTAGCAAAGGCTACCAGAGAGGATCTAATGGATGGTGAGTAAGTTTTTATAGCTTCGAGCACAAAGGCCTCTGCTTCCTTTAAGGGGAGACTCACAATCATTTTTTTAACCAAACCTGCGGACGGTCCAGAAAGAGAAAGAGATCGATAACCGATCGCTAAAAGAGCAAGGGCTTCAATGGGCTTGCTTGCCATTTCTCCGCACACACTAAGAGGAATGTTAGCCGTATCGCAGGATAGGCGTATTTTGTAGAGATAGCTAAGAAAAGAGGTTGAGAGAACGTCATACCGATTTGACACAGATGGATTTGTGCGATCGCAGGCATAAAAAAACTGGAACAGGTCATTGGTTCCCAGAGAGATAAAATCGACTTCTTGGAGGAGACTATCAAGCTGATCAACAATTGAGGGAACTTCTACCATTACTCCATAAGAGAGAGAAGAGGGGAGGGCAGTTTGAGTTCGAGACGCCCTTGCCCATTCTTGCTCTACATGGTGCCGTGCGTGTCGATATTCTGTAATATCTGCGACCATAGGGAAGAGAAGACGTAATTCTCTGCCTGTATTAGCGCGGATAAGGGCTCGGACTTGTTGGCGTAAAATGGCTGGCTTATCCAAAGAAACTCGGATAGCTCGCCACCCTAATACGGGATTTTCATCCTGAACGCGCCACATATAAGGAACGATTTTGTCTCCTCCAATATCTAACGTACGAAAAGTAAGGGAATGCCCCTTGGCTTGTTCAACCACATCCCTGTAAAATTCAGTTTGAACATTCACATCCGGGAAGGTCGAACGGATCATAAAGGGGATCTCAGTACGGTAAAGTCCTACCCCTTCAAAAGGAACATCCTTCATGTGGTGTAAGTCAATAGGAAGACCTGCGTTTAAGGTTAAGACAATGGGGGTCTCTTCCAAGGTTTGACAGGGTTTATGACGTAATTCTTGACTAAGGACTTGCCACTTTTTTAGGTGCGTCATGTCTTCACGTGCTTTTTGAAAAGCATCACTATTGGGGTTTACGCAAACTGTCCCTTTTTCTCCATCCACAATAAGCTTATCGCCCGTCGCAACATGGGTTAAAAGTAAGGGAATACGACCGACAACGGGAATATCAAGTGTTCGGGCAATTATGGCCACATGGGCTGTATGAACGCCTTCTTCTAAGACAAGGCCCTTAATGAGACGACGATCATAGTCTAAAAGTTCAGCTGGCCCTAAATTATGAGCAACAAGAATTGTGGATTCAGGAAGATCTTCTGTAATAGACTCTCTTCCTGATAAATGTTTTAAAAGACGGCTTGCAAGATCCTCAAAATCTGAGAGCCGTCCTTTAAGAACCTTATCACCCATTTGAGCAAATCGCTCGCGAGTGTGACGACGGACTCTTTGAACAGCTGCTTCTGCAGCCAGCCCTTTTTGAATGTACTCTTGTATTTTCCGAATCCATCCTCTATCTGATGCAATCATTCGATAAGAGGCGAGAACTTCTTGCGCTTCTTTTTCGTCATTTGCTGCGGATTCAACCAGTTGATCAATGGCGTCCCTCATATCGCGAATGGCCGTTTTGAATCTTAAACTTTCATCCCTTATATTGAGGGAAAAATCTGATTCTCTCCATGAATAGGGTTGATGCACAATGGCCGTTCCTATGGAAATTCCTGAATTAAAAGAAACGCCCTGTAGCATTTGCGTGCCAGAAATTGTTCCCTGTTCTCTGTCGAGGGTTGAAAACCGCTCGAATTCGGCAAGCTGAGCAAAAAAATTTCCAATCTCCATCAACGCCTTTTCACGCCATTTCTCAAAGGGTTTTGAGGGGGGGTTTTGAAGAGAAAGCACACCCAACACCCCTTTTGGGGAGATGAGAGGAACGCCCAGCAGAGAAAGATTGATGTGCTCCGCAACACCTGGACGGTAAAGAAAATTAGGATGGCGAGTTATATTGTCCGAAATAACACTTTTTCCAAGCGCCGCGATAAAACCGACCACTCCTTCTCCAACGCGAAAGCTTACTTTTTTATGGTTTTGATGGATGGAATCATAGATTGCATAAACTTCCAAGTAACGATCAGATGTGAGCAAATAAAGAATTGCTGTTTCTGCTCCCATATCTTGAGCAATCGTTTTAAGGGCTATCTTCAAGCGTGATGGAAGGGTTTGGGGTCTCGCCATAACCTCGCTGATTCTTAGCAAGAGGCTATGCAGAGGATAGTCAGAGTGCAAAGCGATCGTATTCAACATACTTTGTAATGACTTTGTTCAAGCAGAGAACGGGTGAGTAAAGACTGTTTTGCTTGTGTCAGAAGTTCTTCGATAACTTCTTGTGTTGATTGCTCGTGTGTGACCAAGCCCACGCTTTGACCGGCCATAATTGACCCATATTCAATATCTCCCTCAATAACTGCACGTCTCAGTGAGCCTGCCCAAAAGTGCTCAATATTTAATTGGGCTTGTTTAAGATCCATTTCTTGTCGATCAACTTTTTCAATAAGTTCTTTTTGATAAGTTACAAATTCTTTCGTTGCTTTGTTCAAAAGAGATCTAACAGGAATGACGGGAAAACGTGTGTCCAATTGGGGTGAAATGATAGCGTCACGAGCTTGCGCACTTATAAAAGCTTTTTTAAACTTCGGATGAGCAATGCTTTCGGTCGTACAAACAAAACGTGTGCCCAGCTGACACCCTGCTGCGCCCATTTGTAAATAAGAGATGATGGCCTCTCCTCGACCAATACCTCCCGCCACAAAAACAGGAATTTCTTTAACCTGTGGAAGGATTTCCTGAACAAGCACGCTTGTGGAAACAGGGCCAATGTGTCCTCCTGCTTCCATACCTTCTATAATAAGAGCATCTACACCCAGTTTTATAAGCTTTTTTGCTATTCCAAGGGCTGGCGCAAAGCAAATAACCTTAAGGTTATTCTCTTTGAGTTTTGCAATGGCTTGCGCGGGAGGCAGGCCGCCGGCAAGCACGACATGGGTAACATTTTCTTGAACACAAACGTCAATGAGCTCCAGTAATTGGGGATGAAGGGTAATAAGATTCACCCCAAAAGGGCAAACAGTAAGAGATTGGGTCTCTTGGATTTCTGCCCGTAGCAGCTCCGGAGACATGACGCCCGAGGCGATAACACCAAACCCTCCTGCATTAGAGATTGCTGAAACCAGGTTCCTTTCTGAAACCCATGTCATGGCGCCCCCTAAAATAGCGTGGCGAACACCCAGAAATTCTTTTCCGGTTGTCCATAATTCATCTAATAATTTGTCGGCCGATTTCATTAATCTTCCTTTACTTCACCGTTTGTGAAACCTACGGTTTTCTAATTTCAGTTTATGTCCTAGCACAGTTGCCTTTACTACACCAGAATCTCTTAACAAATCGTAAAGTTATAATGTTTTGTGATTTTTTTGAATAGGATTTAATTTGCATGCTGAATGCCCCTTGGGCTGTCCTCGGGTTGTTTCATTAAAAGCTCGCTCCTCCCTCTCTCCTGGGGAGGATTCGATGCCAAGGGCGCCGATGAACCCCAGTTGTATTTTCACCGGACCAACATAAGAATACCAGCTATATCTGTGAGCATATCAACAATCTTCGCCCCTATACTGACGGATCCAAGTAGTCGAGCAACAACGTCTATGACCAACACACCGACCCTGCTCCCATTGAGACCTCCAAAAATGAGAAGAGTATAAACCACTAGCCATATGATAGAATGCGTATTCATAAGCGAGCCTCCTCTTTAAAAATTTCTGCTCGATCTATAGAGGGGCCTAACTTTCGTAACTTTTAATTAATAAATGTCATTTATCCTCGTAGAAAAGGGAGGAAAAGATAATGAAAAACAATCTTTTTCCATTGGAAAAGCAAAAAAAAACTTTTAACTTTAAAAAGTTTGAAAAAGAATATCATAACTTAAAGAGTTGGGGGATATTAACGTCTATTGACCTTAAGAAATGTAATCCAAAAATATTCAAATCCTACCATCATCTTAAAAAATATTTACATGACCTTACCGACGTTATTAAAATGAGACGATTTGGTGACCCAACTATTATTACTTTTGGAGAGGATGATGAAGTTTTAGGCCATTCTATGACCCAATTCATTGAGACTTCCCTTATTTCTGGCCATTTTGTTGATGAAACCAACTCGGGTTTCATCGATATTTTCAGCTGTAAGGTATACAATCCAATGGCGGCAGCGACGTTCACACAAGACTATTTTGAAGCTGAGAGCTGTAACGTTGGCGTTATCTTTAGAGACTAAAGGGGTCAGAAAATCCCAAAAGGAGAAAGGGGTGCATATAAAAATATATTTATCTGGCACCTCTTTTTATGATAAAAGCAAATATAATTTTATTATTTTGATCTTTTTCAACGCATTAAAAATTAGATAGCGGTCATTCAAAAATGAGGCTTGCTTTTTTTTACATACTCACTACTTTTAAATTATAAAACCATTTTTTCTTGATTAATAGTTGTGAGGTTGTGATGTTTAGAAAGTTTTCTTATTTAGCGAGTGTTTCTGTTATAGCAAGTATGGCTATAAACCCGATTGCTCAAGCCATGGACAATGCTCAGGTCATGGACTCTGATGAAAAATCAATTAAATGTTCTCAAAAAAGAGAAGATTCCTCAATAGACTCGCGGCATCATATCAGCAGCAGTGATATTTTAGAGGCTGCTTTTCAGCATATAGAGTGTCAAAAAACCCCCTCAATGAGCCTGCAGGAGGAAGCCCGACTCGAATTAAGCGAAAATTCAGGAAAATGGACCAAACTTTGTAGAATGGCAGGAAATGCTTATTTTCAAGGCAACTATGATGAAGTGGCAGGAGAGGTCATTGAGTTTCTTATCGCAAGTCTTTCTGGAACAGATGAAGCGCTAAAGTTTTTGCTTGGAAAGTCCAGCGGAGAGTTTAAAGAGTATAACACAGATGTTATGTTAAAAGCCTCAGAGACTCTCGTAAATAAATTTATTATGAGGCTCTCACAAGATCCAGAACGCTATACAATATCCCCCAACGGAATAAGGCAGCCTATTTATTTTACTGAATCTCTTTTTAAGACATTTGCGAAAAGGTACATCCTCGATATTCCCATTGCCACGCCAGTTTTGATCTGGCTTTTAGATAATGATGACTTTAAGGACTATATCACCCGCAAATTGACAAATACGGTTTATGGTTATTTTGAAGGGTACCTTGCCCAAAAGAATATCGTTCTCAAAGAAGTTGTCGGCGGTAATATGTCCAAATTTGCCAAGTCTATGATATATGATGAATCTTCATTCGATATTAAAGAAATATGGCAATATGCAGGCCCTCGTCTTACCCATTACCTACGCGAATTTATAAAAGGCATAATAATAGAAACAAAAAATACGAAAATGAAACAATATGACGGTAAGGTCCGGGCAGCAGCCACACTAGGTGCTTACACTTGTGCGTCTACGGTTTCGTATGTTGTAGGTTCTATGTTTGGTGCCTGGGGATCATTAACGAATGACATTGTTTTACGCGTCATGGCCTATCCTTTTAGTACTTATATAGGATCTTCAGCGATAGGGGCGAGTTATGCTTATGAAACAAATTTTGGCTATTATGACCCCATAAAAAACCGCGTGAGTAAATGGGTAGATAGCAGTCTTGATCCGTGGCTTCATCAACACCTGATGCCCTATACATTTGAAGAACATCTTCGTTTTGGCTTGAATGAAAATCCATCAGAAATTGAAATAAATCTTTTACGTAAAGAATATCAATTGCGTGAAAAACTCTTAGAAAGTTATGCGCGGAAAGTAAGCAATTGCGTGTACAGTTTATATAATGCGGTACATGAGGTTTTTAGTGGTCCTAAACCTCTCCCCCCTCACTTTAAATACTGCATGAATGAGAAAGAAGAGAATGCTGTTCGGCAACTTATGATTCTAGAAGTGGAAAATCCTGAAGAGGCTCAGAAAATAAGGGGTAATTTAGAAAGATACCCCTCATACGAGCAAAAACTCAAATCTTGGTCGTTGGGGAATGCTTCTTCACCGAACAAACAGGAGAGAGCTGAAAATTATATCAAATTTAGAACGAAAACAATCAATGATATCCTTAATGTAGCAAATGTATTGGTTAATGAGCTAGATACATCGGTTAGGGACCAATTAATTAACGAGTATTTGTATAAGAAATTTTTGCTTGGTGCGATTTTTGATGAAGTAACATATGGTAAGGAACCAAAGATTTTCATTAAACAGTTTTTGGGCAGTATGTATGGTGAAGATATTTCCCAATTCCACTCTTCGAATAATTCCTTGTATCAAATATTTATAGATGGAATCAAGGAATCTTCGATTAAGGAACAGGATTACATCATTAAATGGATGGAAAAACATCAAAAAGATCTCAAACAATATACCAAAGAATTTGCTAAAAAAACTAAGTATAATGAATTCTTTGAAATAAACCCTATTCAGATTGTCACTAAACCAGGAGAAATTCTCCTTCCTCGTCTTAACAAAGAAAAAATAAAGGGATTCTTCCAAGAAATATTGTCTGATTATGTCAGTGTTCTTGTTACACAAGAAAACAATGATTATTTTGAAAGAAATAATCTTGATAATTTTAAAAAATTGTCTTTGACCGAGGAGATAATCGAGGACAATGAAATCCGTCACCTGCATGAAAAGATTGTAATTTACAAGGCTCAACACAAGACCTTCAATGATTATCTAGTTCCAGATGTCACTAAAATAATTTTAAGCATACTAGACGATCTAGAAGTAAAGGACAAAGCAGAAGGCAAATATTTAACTAAATTCTGTCAAGTTTTTCCTGAGTGCTCTAAGATGGTTCTAGACTATTTGGATGAAAAAAAGTTCAATTCTTTATTTAGTCTCAATGCATTGTTCAATACGGCGACATTAGACGCTGAAGAAAGAGACTATTTCGTCCAGCATTATCATGAGATTCTTTTATTTGCAGAGGCCTATCACAAGCTTAAATTGGATCGTTGTACATTCACACTTATCGACATGCTTGAGTCGCATTTGAAAAAAACAGGTGTTTGGGAAAATATAAAGATCGCGATTAACAAAGAGCTTTCTGAACAAAAAGATCTTCCTCGGAGTCTTAAAAGCGTTAGGGATAGAGTTGTTAACCTGATAAATAATGATGGTGATTTCTTAGAATATCACAACGCAAATGAAAGTTTAAGGTCTCTAAGGGGTGAATATCCAGGTTTAGCTACGGCATATGAACTTGCGCGAGAGAAACTAATTTACAGAAAAATAGCGGGAGAGATCTTGACCCCAGAACAGCCTTCCATGTTGAACACCGCTATTAATAAAATTAATATATTTGCAAAAAATACTTCAAATGATTTTGTTTTATGTCAAGAAAGTGCGCGTAAAAAATTTGAACAAGACATTAAAATATTAGAATTCCATGATAGTCAATCACTAGGTGTCAGAGTCGGTCATGTCCTCGATGAAATTAGGAAAATGAAATTTGACGATGAAACTAACTTATCATTGAGGGATTTTATAAGGACGCATAAGAATTTTCTTACGGATCAGTTGACGTCAGCACCTAAGTCTGTTATATCTTTCTTTGAAAAGTATCGTCGAGATATATTTATGTTTAAGTCAACGAGTTACTCTTATAGAAATTGGTTGTTTAAGTATAAATTAACTGACCTTGTTCAGGATCTACGCTTAAAGAACAAGGCTTTTAAAGAAGAAGTTGATAGGTTTTTTGAAAGCGAATCTAAATAGTGATTGGAACTGAATAAGAAGGAATTTTGAGGAGAAAATCTTTTTTAGATTTCTCCCCAAGATAGTGTTTAGATTAGTAATAATTTGAACACAAATAGTAATCCTTTGACATGTGTCAAAGGAGAAGTGTAGTAAGCGTGATAAAAGGAGTGATACTATGGTAAAAAAAGTAATAGCGTTAGGGATTTTGTTGGCTTTAACAACAACAGTTGTGTCAGCACAAGTTCAGATGGATCCTACCGAGCACTTCAATAAAAGTGGAATGAATTTAAACTTTAGCGACGAAGAAGTTGACAATTCACCTGCTGTTGTTGGAAAAGTAACCTATTCAAATCAAATCGTTGATGAAGATTCTGATGGTGAAGGCGTTAGTGCCTACCCACGTCTTTCAGCAATGAAAGAATATGGTAAAAGTAACAAGTTTGGAGCATCTTTTGCACGGGCTTGTTCTAAGGTCCTTGGCTGGTTTCTCTCCTTCTAAGTAAGAGAAAAATTAATCTGCGAAAAGCCCGATCGAGGAAACTCGTGTCGGGTTTTTCGTTTGTGTGAGTAAAGGGTTGGTAATTCTTGAGAGAGCTTTACGGACTCCCCAACGTCATTAGGCCTCTTTCGAAACTCATTCTCGCTACCACTCTACCGTCATCTCGCATTTGTTTCGGGATCTCCTTTAGATGCTGAAACAACTTCAGCATGACAACTTTGGGGTAGTATAGAGAGTTTCGAAAGAGGTCTATTAGGAAAAATCCACCCCACCAACAGTAATCAGCGCTCAGAAACCTGTCATCAGATCGATCTTGACTCTGCAGTATATAAGCTGCGTCTCAGCAGTATTTCTGACCACTAACCAGTGACTACTCTCCCCCCCCTCATTATCAAAATATTAAGAAAAATGAGCGAACATGGACCCGTAACCGACTTTGGGAAAAACAAACGATGTCCTTAAATAACAATGAAAACCCCTTTAAAACTCATCCTTATGCCTATGAGGGAGCTTTCTCTAAGGTTGAGGGGATATCAACCCAATATAGTCACCAATTTACCACCGCTTTTGATCGGGAATTTCATGCCCGACTCGGAAAATTTTATGCCCTCTCCCCCGCATCCCTCGCAGGGGCGTATTTCGACTGGTTTACCCACCTCTCCATATCCCCCGGAAAACAGCTGCAGCTTATCGAAAGTGCCTTGCGCAAAGGGGCAAGCCTTATCGATTATACCTTCTGGTCCCTTTGCGGTATCAGCACGGATGACTCCATTGATCTTGTTCAGCACGATAGAAGGTTTGCAGATAGAGCATGGCAAACTTATCCCTTTAATATCTATCACCAAGCCTTTCTTTTGACACAGCAGTGGTGGGAAGAGGCCACAAGTACCGTCCGGGGTGTTGACCAGCACCACTCGGAAGTTCTGCCCTTTTTGACCCGTCAGTATTTGGATATGTGGGCGCCTCTCAACTTTCCTTTTACCAATCCCCAAGTGGTGGAAACGACGATTTGTCTCAAGGGGCTAAACTTGGTGAGGGGGGCCCAACATCTTGTAGAAGATACAAAGCGTGCGTTGCGAAAAGAGCCCCCTGCGGGAATGGAAAAATTCAAAGTGGGTAAGAATTTAGCCGTTACCCCAGGAAAGGTTATTTATCAAAACCGACTCATAGAATTGATACAATATAGCCCCGTTACAGAAGATGTATATGCCGAGCCTATCTTAATCATACCGGCTTGGATTATGAAATATTACATTTTAGACTTATCTCAAAATAATTCTTTGGTGAAATACCTTGTCGAGAATAATCACACCGTTTTTATGATTTCTTGGAAAAATCCCGGCTCAGAAGATCGGGATCTGGGGTTCGATGACTATTTAAAATTAGGCATTATGGATGCTTTAAATGCCATTTCAACGATTACGCCTAAGGAAAAAATACATGCGGTGGGCTATTGTTTGGGGGGAACGTTGCTTTCCATAGCAGCTGCTGCTATGGCCCGGGAGGGTGATGATCGCTTAAAAACGGTTACTCTTTTTGCCTCTCAAGTGGATTATGAAGAGGCCGGGGAACTGCTTCTCTTTATTGATGAAAGCCAGATCACATTCTTAGAAGATGTGATGTGGGACCGTGGCTATCTGGATTCGTCTCGTCTAGCGGGTACCTTTGATATGTTGCGTTCTTATGATCTTATTTGGTCCAAAGGGATCGAAAAATACTATTTGGGAAAGCGGTACCACTTTACAGATTTAATGGCTTGGAACGCGGATGCAACGCGTCTGCCCTATAAGATGCACTCTGAATATCTGCGAAAATTGTTCCTTCACAATCAGCTCAGTAATGGTAAATTTACAGTTCGCGGAAGGCCGATTGCTTTAAATGATATTAAAGCTCCTATTTTTTCCGTGGCGACTCAAAAAGATCATATTTCCCCTTGGAAGTCAGTCTTTAAGCTTCATTTATTCACAGATACAGAAATTACCTTTTTGTTGACCAGTGGTGGCCATAACGCCGGTATTGTAAGTGAATTGGGCCATCCTAACCGCAGCTATCAAGTTTCAACCCATAAAAAGAAGGCTAAACACCTTTTTCCCGAAGAATGGCAAGCCACTACCCCTCAGCATGAAGGGTCTTGGTGGCCCGTGTGGGAGAAATGGCTTGCCGATCATTCGGGGAAAAGAGTGCCCCCACCTGCCACGGACCTCTCTCAGAAAGGGTATAAAATTCTGAGAAATGCGCCGGGGATTTATGTGATGGAGAAGTAAATATGGAAGAATACATTGAAAATAAAACATTCGACGAAATCAATATTGGTGATTCCGCATCCGTTCACCATACCTTATCCAAGAGAGATATCATGCTCTTTGCCATTATGTCAGGAGATGTAAACCCCGCTCACTTAGACGAGGAGTACGCTAAAAGCGATCTTTTCCAAAAGATTGTCGCCCATGGCATGTGGGGAGCGTCCCTCATCTCAACGGCCCTCGGAACGCGATTGCCGGGGCCTGGGACAATCTATTTAAGCCAGTCTTTACAGTTCCTCAGGCCCGTCGTTATTGGGGATTTTATCACGGGACAAGTGACTGTGAGGGAAAAACTGCCCGAGAAACATCATGTTATTCTTGATTGCGTATGCTTTAACCAAAACAAAATCGACGTCATCCGGGGGGTCGCAGAGGTCATGGCTCCCACAGAAAAAGTCCGCCGCAAGCGGGTTCAATTGCCGTCTGTTGATGAGGTTTTGAAGGCTGTTCACTAAACATTAACAAATTTAAATGATGATATGATAAGATATGCAATTCCTGGTCAAAGAGACTAAGGCTTTGTTCGTTTGACTGAAAAAAAGAAAGAGAGATTCATATGTTTGGAAGAATCCGAAAACCACTACACGTCATCATCCTCATGGGTTTGATGGGGAATCTAACGGATACCCGTGCCGATTGTGATTGTGAATGCTCCCCCATGGTTAAAGCTGATGCTTACAGCGATTATGATACCTACCATAAGTGCACGTTGGCTCCCTGCCGCTCACGGTGCCGTATACAGCCGCCATGGAGGGTTGTGGGCAACGCTCTTAGGGCATTGGCTGGGGTGTGAATAACAAATATCTGCTAGGTTTTTAACCAAAATGTGTATTAGGCCTCTTTCGAAACTCTCTATACTACCCTAAAGTTGTGATGCTGAATTTGTTTCAGCATCTAAAAGAGATCCCGGATCAAGTCCGGGATGACAGGCCTGGGGACTTTTGTCTCAGCAATCAAGTGATTGCGCCCTCAAACGATGCGTGTTATTGAGCTTTCACTCTCTCCGCTGTCATCCCGGCCTTGAGCCGGGATCTAAGCTAAAAAACTCTCCACGGTCCATTGGAACAAGAGGCCTTCCACCAAATGAAGACCTCTCTCCCCAAGCTGGTTACCTACGCATATACGCTTCTCTCAGCAGCATACTGAGAGCCTCATGAAGATCTCGCTGGCTTGCCGCAAGCCCCTCCACCACCTCTATCAAAAGAGAGAGTCGTCGGAGCTACCAGTCAAGCTCTACCCAAAGGATTTCAAGAATTCGTTTAGGCGCCCGAGTGGTGAGACCGAGGAGCATATTCTTATACGCGACCGAGGACGAATCCCGCAAGGCAACTTCGCAGATTCCCGCCTTCGCGGGGACAGGCTTGAAAGCCGAAGGGTACGTCACGGTAAACGCATCTAAATTGTGTGGAATCCCTTATGATTATGGTAATCTTTCTTTACAAACGCACCAAAAGTGCGTCATTCCCGCGAAGGCGGGAATCCAGGACGATGCCTATATCCACTCTGCTAGGTACAACATATGCCAGAAATTACCTAGGTTCCCGCAGCAGCAGGGAATGACGCCTGGGGGTAACTTGTCCTCTTTTTCGCTTAACAGGCGTACTCTAACATTTAGATGCGTTTACCGTGAGGGTACGTTGAGAAATTCTGGGGACGCGTGTATAGTGTGATTATCCATGTAATCCTCCTGTACTTTAGGGTTGCTTGGTAGGGGCGGGTGGATGTTCGAGATCCGCTCGTCACGTTTATTCTGGGGCTTTTACACCCTTAAGTCTCTATAATTTAGCACAAATTTTAGGGGATACAACTTATTTCTTTGTCAAAAAAGCTCTTGGGAATCTTGAAAAAGAAGGGAAATAAGTATAGACTCTCCTTCACCCTCAATCCCATCCTCAACGTCCAAAAAGTCGGTAAGGTGTCTGCGACTTCTCAACAAGGGAACCAGCCTATTTTCTCTGAAAAATACTCACCCACTACCCTCGTAATGGGTGAAGTATTACCCATATTATTTTTTTGCTACTTTCTTACAAGTAAGCGTCCCATCCTGATTGTCGATATATGCTGTATGGTCACATGTTGAGAGATCCAATGTATTATCCTGCCAGGTAACCCCATCTTTTTTCCGGCATTTAACTTTCAACGTCTCATTGTTGTTGGTGTATGTAATGTCTTGGCATGAGCTATTGAAGCTATAGATGCTCGCGTCAGAAGGTGTGTCTGCACCTGTAAGAACACCATCTTTATTGGTATAAGGTTTCCACTTTTCTTTTGTGTCTAAAGTTGAGAAATGCCAGGTTCTTTTATCGCTCTCTGGGCAAGTCGCTGACAATATATTATCTTCATAGCCACACTCCTTACAGTTGGTAAGGGTGTACGGACCGGAAAGATTCTTTATATTATTACAACTCTGGTCTGCATAAAGATCCGTAACCTGAAACATAAAAAGACTGAAAAAAATCATTTTAAATACAAATTTCTTGTTTATAGTGCGTCTCATTTTATTTTCCTTATTCTAATTGAACGTATACAGACTATGAACACGCAAACTATTTTAGAAGCTTGCGTGTTCATGGAACCTTCCTTACTTCTTGGTAGGAGGTGTATAGTTGCTTGCTGCTGAAAGCAGCGGCATTAGTTTTTGCATCGCAATCTGGTCCTTCATAAGGTTTGCGCGAGCGGCTTTTATTTTGAGTGTAACAGCCAGCAGTGTTGCCTTATCCTTAGGATCCATGTTATCAACGGCCGCCTTTAAAGCATCTGTTACCGCTTTAAGCTCATCTTTTGTTGGTAATTTATCAGGACTAGAATTATTTTTATAATCTGTAAGAGCATCCTGGAACTGTCCCTGGAGCTTAACCACAGTATCTCTCTCAGGGTTCTGAGGACTTGTATCACAGTTAGGGGCCCCAGGACCACACTTAAACCAATCCGTCATTACGCCTTCGAAACTGTTAATGGAGTCATATTGAGATTGAAAGTCTCCTTCAATTGAGTTTGCCACGTTATCAGTTTCCTGAATTATGTGCGCCATACTGTCTGAAAGTTTCTGAACATCGGCGAGTAAGCCAAATTTAGGGGGTGTTGTGCCAAGATTACTGCCAACCTTAACCTTTTGCTGCGCCTGGCTATAAGCCGGTGCAGAAACAGCCACGAGGCCGAGGACGAGCGGTGCGATGTACATAAATTTATTCATTTCTATTTCTCCTGTCTTTTGATTTATAAATTACAAGCTTTTCTATAAGCTAGATGTAAGACTATCATGCAAGTATTAAAATTTTATGAATGAATAAAATTAATTTAATATTAAGGTGCGGTAATTAATAATTACTCCGCCTCTCATTCCTTATTCGCCGCCACGCTTCATGGTTGCTATCGTGCTCTTCGAGAGTTGTCGCAAAAACGTGTCCGCCGGTGCCATCAGCCACGAAGTAAAGGTAAGGAACATTCGTGGGGTGCAAGACAGCCTTGAGACACGAAAGTCCTGGATTTGCAATAGGGGAGGGGGGAAGGCCCGCATAAACGTACGTATTATAGGGACTGTCCACTTTCAGGTCCTCCAGGCTTAAATCCCGACGACGCGGATCCATGCCCTTTGTCAAGGCATACAGAACGGTGGGATCGGCTTGTAGGGGCATGCCTATCCTGAGGCGATTCAAGAACACGGCGGCAACCATGGGTCTCTCACGGGGGAGGGATGTTTCCTTCTCCACAATGGAGGCTAATGTCACCAGCTCTTCCAGCGTTTGTAGAGGGCACTCGGGTGGGCGAACGGCCCATAGGTCAGAAAGCGCCCCCCGCATGGCTTTTTGCATGCGCCCCAGGATCACTTGTCGCTCCGTTCCCCGTGGGAAGTGGTAAGTTTCAGGAAGAAGGCTGCCTTCAGGAGGGGTGATGCATTCCCCTTGAAAACGCGGATCCCCCACGAGTTTTTGAGTCATGTGATGACTTGTTTCCCCTTCAACCACGGTGACAGGATGAAGGATCACAATTCCTGATGTTAAGATTTCGATCAGTCGGGCAGGGGTGACGTTCGCAGGAATCAAATATTCTCCGGCTTTTAAGGCGGGCCACTCTCTTTTGCCAATGAGTATGGCCTTGAAGAGGAAAGGAAAATTGAGGGCCCCATGGTCAGAAAGGCGGCTTGCAATTTGCGCGAGGGAGGATCCTTTTTCGATAAAGACCACCGTTTCTGGGGTATTTTGAGGGTGCTGAAACCAATAGATTACACCTGCTGCTAACAAACTCAAACTTAAGAAGAAAAAAACAAATAAAAGTATAATTGTTTTTTTATATTTAAATAACATCCGTACCCCGCGCTATTTACCGCAAACTTTTGCAGGCTGCCTCTTTTAAAACCTCACTTGCCCAAGAATTTAAACTTTTATTTTTTAGTGTGGCAGCCAAAACGAGTTGCCGATGCTCTTCGCCATCCATACGCAACGTAAACTTGCCTGCAAATGGTTTTTCAGGCTGAACACCATCTTCTGCGCACATCATCTTATAATTCTCTATGGAGATTTTAAATTCACGGTGCAAATCTTCTGTTGTTTTTCCATAAAAATCAACGATATCTCTGGTTCCTATAACACGGCCATGGAAAAGATCACTTTCCTCATCGTACTCAATACGTGCCGTATATTTTTCATAATGCATTACATTCATCACTCATTCTCCTGTTCTGATTCTATTCCTGCACTCCTCAAAAAATCTCTTGCGCTCTCGACACTTCCTTTGACCATTTCTGATCCAGGATGGGGCTTATGACACCTCTCATGCCTTTAAGCCTTATTCTTTGTCTCGAGCCTCCTGTTTTGCCGCTGGCTTCTATTGTTCCCCCTAAGGCAATAATTAAAGAGCTAAATTCTTTCCAACGAATGGTGGATAATGTTGGAAATCTAAAGATCGCTTTAAGAGTTGCGTTATGTTTTGTGGAAAGCTTCATAAGATAATGATGGCATAAATTGCCATCACTTACAAGATTTTTTTCCGGGGGAAGTTACAATAGGTTGTTTCCCGCCGAAATGAGATGACAGGCAAGAGAACAGGGTTTGTAAGACACATTCACTGAACTCAAACGATGGTGCTGCCCCCGAAGCAGGGTATTTTCAAGAAAAATTACTGAGAAGGAGTTTCTGTGGTTCACTTCCAAGGATTACATGAACACCGACCACAGATCCTAAACTGCTCCCATAACCAAGGATGCATTCGTGCCCCCAAAACCAAAGGAATTCGACATCGCGTAGCGAATCTTTTTCTCTTTTGCCTTGTGAGGGATAAGGTCAATTCCTTCACAGCCTTCAGAAGGATTATCCAAATTTAATGTGGGGGGTAAAATCCCATCTCGTATCGCAAGGATAGAGAAAATAGCCTCAACGCCTCCAGCAGCCCCAAGGAGGTGACCAATGGATGATTTGGTTGAGGACATACTGACACGTGCAATACTATCACCAAATAGACGCTTAACCGCGTTGAGCTCGATGAGGTCCCCAAGGGGGGTTGATGTGCCATGGGCATTAATATAGCCGATATCTTCTGGGGTTAACTGGGCGCGACGCAGGGCATTTCGCATTGAGCGGAAACCCCCATTGCCATCCTCAGCAGGGGCAGTGATATGATAGGCATCGCCCGACATACCATAACCCAATATTTCGGCATAAATTTTAGCACCACGCTTTTTTGCGTGCTCGTATTCTTCTAAAATAACGATACCTGCGCCTTCTCCAATAACAAACCCATCGCGTGCCTTGTCCCACGGACGGGACCCCTTCGCCGGGTCGTCATTAAAATTTGTAGAAAGAGCGCGTAAGGCGGCAAAACCTGCCACCCCAATTTCACAGACAGAAGCTTCCGAGCCTCCTGCTACCATAACGTCTGCATCTCCCCATTGAATGAGGCGGGCAGCATCTCCAATGGCATGGGCACCCGTTGAGCATGCTGTGACAACCGAATGATTCGGACCTTTAAAACCATGGCGTATGGAGACTTGGCCGGACACAAGATTGATCAGGCAAGAAGGGATAAAGAAAGGACTTATTTTACGGGGTCCTTCTTCTCTAAGAATAACAGAGGCATCATAAATCCGAGGAAGCCCTCCGACGCCAGAACCAATCATGACACCTGTCATTTCTTTCTGTTCTTCCGTCTCAGGGGCCCAGCCCGAATCTTTCAACGCTTCTTCAGCAGCTGCAATACCATAGATGATAAAATCATCCATTCTGCGTTGTTCTTTGAGGGGAACATAGTCCTCCAAATTAAACTGTCCCAGTCCCTTTCCTTGGGGAACAAGCCCAGCAATTTTTGAGGGGTATGCCTCTACATCGAAGGTATCTATGCGCCGAATGCCGGACTCATTTTTCAGGAGCTTATTCCAGGTGACCTCGACCCCATTGCCAAGTGGCGTTACGAGGCCAAGTCCAGTTACAACCACCCGGCGCAGAGAGGGATTAGGATTATTCACCATTAATAGTTACTTAGAGGCGCGATCTTGAACATAATCGATTGCATTTTGTACAGTCATGATTTTTTCAGCTGCTTCATCCGGAATTTCACATCCAAATTCTTCCTCAAAGGCCATGACCAATTCAACCGTATCCAAACTATCTGCACCGAGGTCATCTACAAAACTTGCGTTTTCAGTGACTTTTTCCTCATCAACACCTAAGTGTTCAACGACGATTTTCTTTACACGTGCACCAACGTCACTCATTTACATCTCTTCCTTACGTTGTTGACAATACATTATTTAGGTAAAACCATTCTTACCTACGTTTCAACTATTCCTCTTCGCATTCTTAGAATCCGTAGAGTACATGGGTTGCTACCATACTCTTAGCCATTTGGCTAGACAATAAGATAAAAAAAATCCTACACCATTGTCATTCCACCATTAATATGAAGGGTCTGACCTGTCAAATAGCTCGCTTCTTCGCTGGCTAGGAACACAACCCCTGCTGCAATATCTTTTGGTGAACCGATTTTTCCTTGTGGAATGCTACTTAAAATTTTCTCGTGTTGCTTCTCATTCAAGATTGAGGTCATGGGGGATTCAATAAAACCGGGGGCAATACAGTTAACCGTAATCCCCCGCGTTGCGACCTCTGCAGCTAGAGATTTAGAAAGACCGATAATTCCCGCTTTAGAGGCGGCATAGTTGGCCTGACCTGCGTTGCCAGTAATACCCACAATAGAGGTAATATTAATAATTCGGCCAGCTCGTTGCTTCATCATTCCCTTAATGGCTTCGCGGGAGAGACGGAAAACAGATGTGAGATTCACTTCGATCACTCGCGACCATTGATCCTCACTCATGCGAAGCATAAGTCCATCCTGGGTCAATCCTGCATTATTGACCAAAATGTCTAGCCCTCCCAATGCAGCTTCCACTTCTGGGATAAGCCGTTGAGTAGATTCCGCACTGGAAAGATCACACGGAATGATGCTAACGCGATCTTTTAGTTCATGGGCAAGTTCTTCAAGTTTTTCCCGTTTTGTTCCCGATATGGCAACATGAGCCCCCTGTTGGTGTAAGGCACGGGCAATTTCTGCCCCCAGTCCACCTGTTGCACCTGTTACGAGGGCTTTCTTTCCTAAAAGTTCAAACATATTTTCTCCTTTGTATTCATGATGAGCACACTTGGGCATCCCCCCCGGCATGACGACCGGGGGTTAAGCTCACCCATTTCTCTTCAAATAACTTTCAATATCATGGGGCGTATTCAAAGCAAAGGCCTCGAGTGAGGGCACAATGCGTTTCGACAGCCCGGTAAGCACTTTTCCTGAACCAATTTCAACAGTAGTTGTCACGCCTTGCTCTGCCATTTTAATAACGCTCTCTCGCCACCGTACACGGCCCGTCACTTGCCGAACGAGGAAGGCACTGATGTCTTGACCATTTTGCGTGACATCGGCCGAGACGTTGTCCATAAGAGGCACCATGGGGTCTTGAACAATAATTTCAGTTAAGGCCTCTTTCATGCGGATTTGAGCCGGCTCCATAAGGGCGCAATGGAAAGGGGCACTTACATTTAAAAGCAGGCTTCGTTTCGCCCCCCGCTCTTTGGAAAGCTCTATGCCTCGTTCGACGGCCTCGAGGTGACCACTGATCACAACTTGACCAGGACTGTTATCATTGGCGATCTCACACACCTGTCCAAGGGCCGCATCCCTCACAATCTTTTCTACGAGGGGAAGCTCAAGCCCTAGGAGGGCGGCCATCGCCCCCTTTCCCAGGGGAACGGCCTCTTGCATGGCCTGGCCTCGAATCTTGAGAAGTCGTGCCGTATGGTTCAAAGTGAGGGCCCCTGCCGCACACAATGCGGAATACTGGCCCAGGGAGTGGCCCGCCACGAAAGAAACGGTTGGGGATAGGTCGTGAGAGCCTTCTTTCTCTAACACACGCATGACAGCGAGGCTAACGGCCATGAGAGCCGGTTGGGTATTTTCGGTGAGTACCAGTTCAGATTCGGGCCCTTCAAAAATGATCTTCATGAGATTTTGTCCGAGGGCTTCGTCAACTTCTTGAAAGACATCTCTTGCACAGCGGAAGGCTTCACAGATGTCGCGTCCCATGCCTATGGCTTGGGAGCCTTGTCCGGGAAAGATAAATGCTTTCATTTAGTATATTCCTCGCCTTGTCTGTTACAGAGTAAAGTGATGAAACGACAAGGCCAGAATGTCAAGAATTCTTTTAACGTTCCCTCAGTAAACAAGTTATAGAAGGCTTCCTATCCGAGAGATGGGTCTTAATAATTAATTTACTTAGGATAAATTGAATTTTGACAACTTAATAGAGTTGACAGTTCACCAAGGAGAAAATAAACCACGCACTGAAGAACGGTCATCCTCCTTACATAGATTGGGATGATAGGTTCTCACGGGTATTTGGGATATCCATCACCCCTAACCCTTCCTAACCCCCATTAAATTCTGAGAAAAATCCTTCGCAGAAAAGGCGTGCAGATCCTCGATGCTCTCCCCCACCCCAATGAAATGAATGGGAAGATCAAATTGTTGGGCAATGGCAACCAACACGCCGCCCTTTGCGGTGCCATCTAGCTTGGTCACAATAAGACCGGAGACATCCACGGCTTCCTGAAAGACCTTCACCTGGGTGAGGGCATTTTGTCCAGTGGTTGCATCTAGCACCAAGAGGGTTGCATGAGGGGCTGTAGGATCCAACTTTTGAATCACACGACGAATTTTCTTTAGCTCTTCCATGAGCACCATTTTGTTGTGCAATCTGCCCGCGGTATCGATCATCACAACATCATCCCCCCGCTCAGTACCTTTTTGAATGGCGTCATAGACCAAACCTGCGGCGTCTTTGGTGGGCGCCATTTCCAGGGGTACATTCGCCCTTTTCGCCCAAATCTCGAGTTGTTCCATGGCTGCTGCACGGAAGGTATCGCCTGCAACGAGAGACAGCTGAAGACCATCATCTTTCCACTGCTTGGCAAGCTTTCCAATGGTGGTGGTCTTACCCGATCCATTCACACCCAGAACAAGTACAATGAAAGGCTTTG
This sequence comes from Alphaproteobacteria bacterium, assembly GCA_013815465.1. Taxonomy (GTDB): domain Bacteria; phylum Pseudomonadota; class Alphaproteobacteria; order UBA9655; family UBA9655; genus UBA9655. The sequence goes on from JACDGE010000009.1 coordinate 23,657, forward strand.
AAGACGGGGGAATGGTCAAGGGAAGGGCGCGAGGATCCAAAATACTTTCGATTTCCTCTGCAAAAGCTGTTCTAATTTCCTCTGGGGTAATATTTTGATTATATTTCTTTTTACTTAATTTTTCGGTGAGTTCGCGCGCTGTGTCCACGCCCAAGTCGCTGGTGATGAGCAACTCTTCCAACTCCTCCAACGCCTCATCGTCGAGTTTTCGATGGGTGATAAGGGTGGTAATTCCCTCAGACAGACGTGTTGAAGATTTTTGAAGGCCGTCTTTAAGGCGTTTAAACCAACTTGTCATGATGTTCCTCTAAAAATATTCCAGCCTTACAGCAAATAGTTTCTCAAATCTTTTGATCGCAGGACCCGTGACCATCAAAATAACGCGGTCGTGAATCTTAATGACCGTATCGTCGCGAGGAATAAGGATTTGATCATTTCTAATAATGGCACCAATCATGAGGCTGCGGGGTATATTAATTTCCTCGACAGTTTTCCCTAAAACGTTTGATGTGCCCATGGCTTCAGCCTCAATGACTTCACCAAAATTATCCCTTAAAGAGTGAATAGAAAGAATACGACCCCGGCGGACATATTGCAAAATGCTTGATGCGGTTAAGGATTGGGGGCTAATGACTGAATCAATCTCTAAAGAATTAACAATATTGGAGTAGGAAGCACTGTTAATAAGGGCCATGGCTTGTCCAGCACCCATTTTCTTTGCCAATATAGAGGCTAAAATATTCACTTTATCGTCAGCCGTAATGGCAACGACCTTATCTGTAATCTTTGCGTTGGCCTCTCGCAAAATCTCTCGGTCTAAGGCATCGCCATGGAGAACAACTGTCCGGGTGAGTTGATTGGCAACGTAAGAAGCCCTATCCTTATTATTTTCTACCAACATAAGGGAAATAGAAGGATGGTGGGCTTCTACCTCTTCCGCCAAGAAAAGTCCTACGTTTCCGCCGCCTAAAATTAAGAGGCGTTGGGATTGTTGTTCAACGAACCCAAAAGCTCCCATAGCCTCCTGAAGTTTTTTTTGAGGAATGAGGAGGTAGACTTCATCCCCTTCTAACAATTGATCCGTCCCCATGGGGACAAAACCCGCGTCTCCGCGAACGATGAATAAAACATTCCATTCAAGTTCGGGAAAAAGGCTGCTTAAAAGCCGTAGGGGCGTGTTCAGAAGAGAGATTTTCCCTTTGCATCGGATACCAATAAGATGGAGTGCATGATCTCCAAAAGGAATGACAGCAAATGCACCCGGTATTTCAAGAGTGCGGCTAATGGAACGTGCGACCTCTAATTCAGGGGAGATCACTAAATCAATGGGCATACTATCTGAATGATAAAGGGCAGACCATTCAGCACTCAGATAACTTTTACTCCTGACCCGTGCCATTTTTAAAGGCACATTAAAGAGTGAATGGGCAATCTGGCAGGCAACCATGTTCACTTCATCAGATTGGGTGACGGCAATGATCATATCGGCGTCAGCGATACCTGCACGGACAAGAACATCTGGGTGAGAGGCAAATCCCAATAGCCCTCTCACCTCCATTGTTCTTGAGATGCGATTGATGACCTCTTCCGAATGATCAATGACCGTTACATCATTTTCTTGGGTTGAAAGGTAGCGAATAATGCTAAAGCCAACTTGGCCTCCGCCGCAAACGATAATTTTCACTCAGTCCTCTTCCTTCACCAAACCATGGCGTTTTTTTCCCGCTGAAAGCTTAAGGATCGGTTGAACTTCAAAGACAGAAACAGTGATCACCATGCCTTCATCCGTAATTTGCACATCATTAAGACGAGCGCCCCCCCCCTCTATTAAACGCCGCGCCTCTCCTCTTGAGCTGGATAAAGCAAGCCGACAGAAGAGGTCAATAATGGGAATTCCCCGTTCAAGTTCCTCGTGACTGATGGAGAGACTGGGCAAGGCTGTATCTTCCAGGGTTGATCCTTGGGCTTCAAAGAGTTTTTGAGCGGTGGCGCGCGCCTCCCGCACGGCATCTTCTCCATGGATGAAGGCGGTGGCGTAATCGGCGAGGATTTTTTTAGCTTCGTTGATTTCAGCACCCTGCAGTTTTTCGAGCTGTTGGATATCTGTGATCGGAAGGGTGGTGAAAAGTCTTAAAAAACGCCCTACGTCTTGATCTTCCGTATTACGCCAAAATTGCCAATACTCAAACGCTGGCAATTTATCCGCATTCAACCATACAGCGCCCTGGGATGTCTTGCCCATCTTTGCCCCACTGGCTGTGGTAATGAGGGGCGTTGTAAGGCCATAGGCGGTCTTGTGAGCAATGCGCCGCACCAGTTCCACTCCATTAATAATGTTACCCCATTGATCTGCGCCCCCCATTTGCAGACGGCAATCATAACGTCGCTGAAATTCAAGAAAATCATAGGCTTGAAGGATCATATAGTTAAATTCAAGAAAGGTCATGGGATGCTGGCGCTCAAGGCGGGTGCGCACGCTGTCAAAGCTGATCATGCGATTAATCGTGAAATGAGTCCCATAATCCCTTAAAAAATCTGCATAGTTTAGCTTATCAATCCAATCCGCATTGTTTAATAATATGGCATCCTGTGGACCGTCTCCAAAAGTGAGAGCTCGTTTAAAAACCCGAGAAAGGCTTTCAATATTTTGTTGTATTTCCTCATTCATTAAAAGCTTGCGCGATTCATCCTTGCCTGTGGGGTCGCCAATTTTGGTTGTGGCTCCTCCAATTAACACAAGGGGGCGATTTCCTGTTTGCTGAAGCCAATAGAGCATCATGATTTGTAGCAAATTACCGACGTGTAAACTGCTGGCTGTCGCATCAAAGCCGATATAAGCTGTAATGCTTCCTACTGCGAGCTCCGTATCAAGGGCCCGCAGATCGGTGGCTTGATGGATAAATCCTCGTTCTTCCAGGATTCTTAAAAATTCAGATTTCATCGACATCTTTAAAAGGCTCACTTTCTTTAAAGGGTTTTCCCGTAACCATTGTGTAGACGGCTTCTGCAATATTTGTTGCTTGGTCCCCAATGCGTTCAATATTTTTAGCGACAAACAACAGATGCGTACAGGGGCTAATATTCTTAGGATCAAGAATCATTTCATCAAAGAGCTGACGTAAATAAGCATTATAGAGATCATCGACCTCTCGATCCATTTGCCACACGTGAAGGGCAAGGTCTACGTTATTTGTCATAAAAGCAGAGAGGACTTTTTCAATCATCTCTTTTGGATTTGTTACAAGAAAGGATAAGGATGCGGTAAGAGGGAAAGGCGTCATCTGGTTAAGTAAAAGAGCGCGCTTTGCCATATTACAGGCATAATCTGCAATACGTTCAACTTGGTTCGAAATCTTAAGCGCTGCAACAACCCTTCGTAAATCAGAGGCCACTGGTTGACGTAAGGCAAGAATCCGAATGGCAAGGGAATCTACCTTTGTCTCTAACAGATCAATTTCATAGTCATCTTCAATAACCTTGTGAGCGATGCGGTCATTGCGCTCTAAAATGGATTGGAGGGCATCGTTAATTTGTTTAACCGTCAATTCTCCCATATGACGAATGAGGTCATGAAGAGTCTTTAACTCTTCGTCATATGCTTTAACTATATGTGCGTTCATCCGTACCGTCCTGTAATGTATCCTTGCGTTCGTTCATCTTGGGGCGTGGTAAAAAGATCCCCCGTCTCACCTGCTTCCACAAGGCGGCCACTATGGAAAAAAGCCGTTTGCTGCGACACCCGTGCTGCTTGCTGAAGATTATGGGTCACAATAACAATTGTAAACTTTTCTCGCAATTCATCAATAAGTTCTTCTACTTTTGCGGTGGCGATGGGGTCTAGGGCAGAGCAAGGCTCATCCATAAGGATGACTTCTGGGTTAACAGCAATGGCACGTGCTATACAAAGACGTTGCTGCTGTCCACCTGAAAGGCGAGTTGCGGGTTGAGTGAGACGATCTTTTACTTCTTGAAAAAGACCTGCCCGTACCAAATTTTTTTCTACGATTTCGTCCAGCTCAGCTTTAGTCTTAAAAAGACGATGAACGCGAGGACCATAGGCTACATTTTCATAAATTGAGCGAGGAAAAGGGTTAGGTTTTTGAAAGACCATACCCACACGAGTTCTGAGTTCAACAACGTCAACAGACGGGGAGTAAATATTCTTATTATCCAGTAGGACTTGGCCCTTAATATGCGCGCTGGATACAATGTCATTCATGCGATTGAGGCATCTCAAAAGCGAGCTTTTACCACATCCAGAAGGGCCAATAAGGGCCGTGGTCTGGTAGGTGGGAAAGCCAAGATTTATGTCGAACAGAGCCTGCTTTTCGCCATAAAAAAGGTTTAGGTCTTTGACGTTTATTTTGTATTCAAGTCTCATCTAACCACCTTTTTCTATTTCTCCTCATGGGTTCAGATGGCTAACGCATCGATAAACACTAAGACTGGACATGTAATGGATGAATGATTGTTTTTAAACTGTTTTTTAGATGATGATGTGCCTCTTCCAGTTCATAATCATCCTGGAGTCCCATCCAAAATTCCTCAGAACTACCAAAATAATAAGCCAATCGAATGGCCGTATCAGCTGTGACACTTCGTCTGCCAAGAACAATTTCATTTATTCGTCTTGGGGTAACGCCAATGTCGTTAGCCAATTTATTTTGAGAAATTCCCAAAGGTCTTAGAAATTCTTCTAACAACACCTCTCCGGGATGAACATTTTTTAAGTGAGCAGTCATTTTCTATCTCCTAATGATAATCCACAATTTCAACATTGAATACATTCCTGTCGTCCCAAAAAAAACAAATCCGCCATTGATTATTAATGCGTATGCTAAATTGTCCGGCCCTATCACCCTTCAGGAGTTCAAGTTTATTCGCAGGTGGTATTCTTAAATCATTTAAATTTTGTGCATTATTTAACATTCTTAGCTTTCTTCTTGCAACTTGTTGTATATCAGGGGGAAGCTTTTTTGAAATTGTGCCTTCCCATATTTTTTTTGTTTCTGAACATTTAAATTTTTTAATCATACCTAATCATATCTTATATCGTTAAGAGATACAAACCTTTTTATATAGGATAGTAAATCTCAATAAACTAAGGTAGTTCTACGTATTTCACTTGAAACTAAGTCATATAATAGCAGCATATCTCACGTCTCAAACCTTTTGCGAATCAACACCGCGCACCCATTCAAAAAGGCTAAGACCATCAGCAAGACAAGAATAGCCCCAGAGGTGTTTTCCACACAGCCCATTTCAGGGCTGCGCGACCAATTAAAGATTTGAACAGGAAGAACGGTCGCAGGATCCAGAATTGAGGAAGGGGATGTACCAATAAAGGCAACCATACCGATCATCAGTAAGGGCGCCGTCTCTCCAAGGGCGCGTGCCAGGCTTAAAATAACGCCAGTCATAATCCCTGGGAGGGCCGTGGGAACCACATGGTGGAAAAGGACTTGTAAGGGAGTGGCCCCCAATCCCAGAGCCGCTTCTTTTAGGGTTGAAGGGACAGTAGAAAGGGCGGCGCGGGTTGAGACCACAATCACTGGCAAACTCATCAAGGCAAGGGTCAATCCGCCAACTAGGGCAGAAGGTCGAGGAAGTCCCATAAAATGAATAAAAAAGACCAGACCCAAAAGACCAAATAAAATGCTGGGAACAGCTGCTAGATTATTGATGTTCGCTTCGATCCAGTGAGTAAAACGATTCTTGGGGGCAAATTCTTCTAAATAAATTGCTGTGCCGACGCCTAAAGGAAAGGCCGTTAAAAACGTGACCGCGAGGGTGAAAAGGGATCCCACGAGCCCCCCCCATATACCTGCTAGCTCTGGCTCGCGGGAATCAGAATGGGTGAAAAAAGCTGTGTTAAGCACCAGACGAATCTGGCCTTGTTTTTTTAGAATTTGAATATCTTGAATTTTTTGAGTGGAAAGTTTTCCAGCTTGACCGTTCTTATAATACATATCTACATCACTTGATGCCGTTATCCACTCTAGATCCTCATTTTTATGATAAATAGAGTGAGCATTGAAGAGGTCCGATCGGCCAGAGCTTGCTGCAATTTCCGTACGGAAAAAGGCAGGATACCCTTTATAAACGATGTTCGCAAAAATGCCCCCTAAAAAGGTCAGCGCCAGCAACAGGCTGAATAGCCCCAGGTATCGGAACAATGTTTCTCTTCGATGGCGTTTTTTGAGGGTGGTTCTCATGCAAGTTTTCTAAGGATAAACAAGAAAATGTTAATAACAATTGCAGCCAAGAGGATAATACCTGCAATAATGAGAAAACCAAAGGCGAATAAAATGGCTAAGCCAAGGATGATCGCGAGGATAAGTCCGTGCTGCCATGTAAAACGGGCAGGGGAGGGGCTCTCCCATTGCTCACTTTCAATGATGACATCGACTTTTTCATGGTCGTCTATCTTGGGGGGACGCTCTTTAGCCATAGATCCTCTGATATCTTTTTACTCCATATAAGGCCAGTATATTCAAAAATAGCGTAATAATAAACAAAACAAATCCCAACCCAAAAGCGGCCAGGGTTTTCGCATTGTCAAATTCTTGATCGCCTGTGAGAAGACTGACAATTTGTACGGTGACCGTGGTGACCGCTTGCAAAGGATTAAAGCTCAAGTTTGCAGCAAGACCTGCTGCCATAACGACAATCATCGTCTCGCCTATGGCTCGAGAAAGGGACAGCAAAAAGGCTGCCATCAAGCTAGGGAAAGCGGCGGGTAAAAGAACTTTCATGATCGTTTCTGAAGGGGTGGCCCCGAGCCCCATGGATCCTTCTCTTAAATTGGCCGGCAGACTATGAAGCGCATCCTCAGAAAGGGTGGACATATAGGGTAATATCATTATCCCCATCACGATTCCTGCATTCAGTGCGCTTTCACTAGCAATAGAAAGAGAGAATATTCCAGCCACGCTTTGTAAAAACGGGGCAAAGGTGGTGGCGGCAAAAAATCCATAAACCAGGGTGGGAATCCCCGCTAAGGTTTCAAGCAGAGGCTTTAATATTTGACGCATGGTGGGGGAGGCATATTCAGATAGATAAATGGCAATCATTCCTCCGCTGGGAACGGCAATAAGCATGGCAACCAGGGTAATTAAGGCCGTTCCCGTGAACAGTGGGATGGCTCCAAATCCTACCGCCTCGCCAGAGGGAAGAACATGGGGCGCCCAGGTGAGACCAAAGAAAAAGTCAATCGCGGATACTTGCGAAAAAAAGCGCAGAGCTTCTCCCAGTAAGGACGCCACAATCCCCACCGTAATAATGACCGCACTAAGGGCGCAGAGAAAGAAGAAGAATTTTATGGTGCGTTCTAGGGTAATGGGATAGAGGTGTTTCATAATGCTCCAGGGTTGTGTGAGAACCATCAGTGTGCGTCATTGCGAGCGAAGCGAAGCAATCCAGTCTTCTTTGGCTCTCTGGATAGCTTCGCCCTCTCCCGAGGTCTCGCAATGACGCCTGTGGTTATGCTTTTTACTTGCATTCAATCACCCTGATTAACCCTTTTTGGAAAAAAAAACCTGTTGCATTGCCAAAAATTTGTGCTGAATTGTAAACGTGACGAGAGGATAGTTCAGATCCACCCGTCACTAACCAAGTAACCCTTAAACCAAAAGGAGGATTAGATGGCTAATCTCAATATACACGCGTCTCCAGAATTTCTCAACGAGCTTGACTGGCATCTCCGACGACTCTCTCTTTTGATTGAGTCGTTGGAGGGGCTTGCCTTCAGTCTGCGAGATCTTCAGGAGGTCCTCAGTCTCTTGGCTCGAGAGGCGTATATGCGTAGGTAACCAGCTTGGGGCAGAGGTCTTCGCGATTATTCCGTCAGAAGACCTCATGCTCAAAATCAACCCCATTGAATCCAAGTCATTCAGATCGTGAGGGGGATTGCTTCTCTCAATTCATCTCTCTTTCTGAATGGACAGAATGAAATTCGTAGCTTCCTTTTGCTTTTTTGCAACAAAAGTAAAGAGTTCCGTATTATTCCATTTTTCATCTAACGTAAGATTTACAACATCATTAAAATATTTCAGTGCCTTATCGTTTTTTCCTGCAGCATTGTAAGCATGTGCCAATGTATTAGCCAAACTGCACCATGCTGCGGGTTTTTCATCACGGTTTATTTCCTCTAATTCATCCTTATAAATTCTTGCAAGCTCATGGGTGCTTTTTTTAACAGCGTTACCATAATCAGCAAGAAATTGGCTCTTCAACGGACTATACATAAGCCTTACAGGCAAATCGTTTCCTAAGTTACAAATTTGCTTGTGAGAATGTTTACGTTGTTGAGGGGTTGTCGATCCTTTTAGTCCGTTTATGTATAAATCAAGTGCTTTCGAACCATTTATACAAATATTTCTTGAAGCATGTAAGGTATCAAGCCCCTCTAGCGCATAAGATCCATAGGCAACCGTTAAGAGAGTACAGACGCGTGCCTGAGGGATATCGTGTTCATGGAAATATCGTATAGGACTATCTATAATTGACAGTTCGGATACGGTTCCGGCCTTCGCTGTTGATGATTTTAAATCCTCTAAAAGAGCAATCGCCTGGGGAGCCGCTCTCAATTTTTTGTGATGGTCATAATCGGGTTCTGCAAAATGTATTTGTAAAGCCGAGAAGCCCCTATAAGCAAGTTGGGTGGCAAAACCAGCGTTCAGATTATCGTTTTGTTGAATGTAATGATGACATTTCTTGGCCAATTCTATAGCTGTTTCTCCATGCCATTCTAAATCTAACAACTTATTGCTATAAAGGAGAGAAAGGCGTTGATCTATATTTTCTTTGTGTGCAAGAGAACGCCAGGTTTTCCAAAGTTTTTCTTTTCCTTCCTCATCCCAATCACCTGATTCTTTTTCCTGCCTTTGAAGATTCAAAAGAGTTTGCTTTGTTTCTTCATCTTGCTCTTCTGTGATGTTTGAAAAGAAGTTTGAAGAAGGGCTGCCATATCTCACAAAATGATCAAACTCTTCGTCGAGACCGGGAAGAGCAATCGTCGTGTTCTGGAACGTGAAGCTCAGCATGAGGAGGCTCGTACTGAGGAATAGAGGGCGTCGAAACATAATAGAATTCCTTTCTTAAAAATTAATGACATCAAGGGACGATCAGGAAGATGTATGATCATTGATCATGATCTCGCTCTTCATCAAAGATTTGACAGAAAGCATTATTTTTAGCAAGGGGATCCTTCAGACTAATTTCTCTCCAAAGAATCCGCCCGATCATGCATCTCTTTTTGCTCGTTGGGGGAAAGGGGTATCAGTCCTTTTGGATTGAGATACCCCGCTTCCCCAATGGCTTCAGGTGATGTGAATTCCAGCGCATAAGCCCGCCGCGCGGGATGGCTTTCCAGTTGATTGGTTTTCACATATAAATAAAGAGGGCGGCTCAAAAGATAGGTTCCATCTTGAATAGAGGGCAAGGAGGGAAGAATGTCATTCAACGCTAGAGCATCCAGGCGGGCTCGATTTTGGTCATAAAAACTAAAGGTGACGATGCCAATCGTATTGGGCGCATTTAATACTTTTTGAACAATTAAATTCTCATTTGCTGCGGCTTCAATGTAAGCCCCATCATGGCGTAGGAATGGACCACAAGCGCTCTCTAACTTTTCAACCAAAATGTCATAGGTGCCTGAGTTGGGTGCGGGGCCCAGCACCCGGATGGGGTAAGGGGGCAAGTGCTCCTGAATATCCTTCCATGTTTTATAGGGATTTTTAACGCATTTGTTTCCTTGCTGTATTTTCTCCGAGAGGACTTGATCAAGATCTTTAAGACTTAAAGAAAAAGGCAGGTCTTGGTTACTTTGAATGAGCACAAGGCCATCTTGGCCAATAACAAATTTTTCAAAAGTGATGCCATTTTTCCTGCACTTCTCTTCCTCTTTTAGGGTTAAAGGCCGGGAGGCAATAACCCCATCCGGTCCCTTCCTGCTTCCGCAAAAAAGCTTAATGCCTGCGCCCGTGCCTACCGCTTCAACCAGGGGAATGGGTTCATGGGTTTTATAGCTAAAATGCTCGGCGACAGTGGCTGCAAAAGGAAAGACAGCCGAGGATCCAACAATGCGGAGCATGGTTGCTCCATAGACGTTCTGGGGGAAGAGAAGAAAGAGAATGCCCCATAATCCTATTGTTTTGAGTTTGTTCTTTTTGGTATTCATTACGTTCTCAATTTTAATGCATCTTATTATGCCAGAAAGAGGAATAAAAGCCTCTCAATTTTTTAAATCGTCTCTATCTTCTTGAAAAAATTGAGATAATATTTTGTTTGAGTTTTGTACCGCTTTTTGTTTAGACTGGCCAGACGTTTATAGAAGATCAGGATGGTTTAATGACAGCAGCAAGAGCAGCAGGGGTTAGAACCCTTTTCCAAAGCGCGCCCCAGGCTTTGAACAAAGTCTTTTACGCAGAGAAAGGCAGCTTTTCTTATTGGCGAACCCGCATGTTATACGCCACGATTATTGGCTATGCGGCATTTTATCTTGTGCGGCAAAACCTTGCCATGGCTATGCCGGGGATTGGGGAAGAATTTGGATATTCCAAATATGATTTGGGGTGGATAACATCTGTTTTTTCAATTAGTTATGGTGTCGGAAAACTCGTGAATGGCTATTTTAGTGATCGATCGGATGCGCGCTATTTTATGTCAATTGGCCTTTTTCTTTCAGCAATTATCAGCTTTTTAATGGGATTTGGCTCAAGCCTTTTTTTCTTTATTTTATTCATGGGATTGAATGGATGCTTTCAGTCCATGGGTTGGCCTGCTTGTGCTCGTCTTATTACCCACTGGTTTAGCCCGATGGAGCTGGGCTCAAAATGGGCGCTTTGTGCCACCTCGCATCAACTTGGGGCTGTTGCAATATTTGGGATGGGAGGATTTCTTATCGAACACTTTGGATGGCGTTCAGCCTTTATTGTGCCAGCGTTTGTTTCTATGGGAATAGCATTTTTTTTGTTTAATCGTCTTAGAGATACCCCTAAAGAAGTGGGTCTTCCCCCTGTTGAAGAATACAAAGGGGATGTTACTCATTTAGCTGACCTTTATGCCGAGCGCATTACGTTTAAAGAGGTTATCACCACTGTCCTCGCCAACAAGCTTGTATGGTACATGGCCATCGCAAATATGTGCCTTTATATTCCACGGATCGGTCTTTTCTTTTGGGCCCCCTTTTTTTTAAAAGAATATAAAGGGGTTACCCTTGTCATTGCGGGCTTGCAGCTCGTTTCCTTAGAGTTTGCGAGTGTTTTAGGTGGGATTGCCGCCGGATGGGTCTCGGATAAGGTTTTCAATGGGAGGCGAGGGCCAGTTGGAACATTTTGTTTAATAGGGAGCGCCATCTTTCTTTATACGTTATTAAAAGTTCCAGCGGGGTATCCGTTTCTCGATACACTCATTCTTATGATTATCGGTTTTTTACTGAACGGTTCTCAAGTTCTTAATGGGGTGGCAACAGCAGATTTTGCTTCCAAAAGGGCAGTTGGTGTTGCAACAGGAATAACAGGCAGCGTTGCTTATGCAGGTGCAGCCATCGCGTCGGGTGCTGTGTTTGGAAAGGTTGTTGAAATTTATGGATGGGAGGGAGGGTTTACGGTCTTTATCTTGACTTCTGTCATCGGTGCTTTCTTCTTCGCTCTCACATGGAACAATAGGGCCAAGGTTCTTGACGAAAGCGCAGAGGGGATCCTTGTTAAATAGAAAATGAATTCCCACATCCACATGATGTGCTTGCGTTGGGATTTTTAACAACAAATGACGCCCCAATAAGTTCTTCCACATAATCGATTTGGGCACCCTCCACAAGGGGCAGGGATGCTTCATCAATAACAACTTTAACGTTGCGTTCTTCGAAGACAGTGTCATCTTCATTGATCTGGTGATCTAGAGAAAACCCATACTGGAAGCCCGAGCACCCTCCTCCCGAAATCATAATGCGAAACATAAGAGGGTCGAGGCTCTTTTCTTCATTGATAAGGCTTAAAATTTTTTGTGCTGCATTTTCTGTGAGTGTCATTTAATAATCCATAGTTTAAATTTACTATACTTTATTTTCGAATACGTTTGCAAGAAATTCGTTGGGATGAAGAAAAGGGTCACTTAAGAGGTGATTTGTCTCTTTCTCATGGGCAGAGAGTGAGTCCCTAAAATCTCGAGAAGGGCGTTTGACTCTCCCAAAACAATCCCCTGTTGGACGAAACCGTCTTCCTGTGCTAGAACTCTTTCAGAATATTTCACATATGAGTATAGAATGAATTTTTTCCATCATTACCGCGACAAAATCATTAAGGTTCTTGAAAACCTGGTTCAAAACGGGACGCTTCCTGAGGGGCTTCCCTTCGAAAAAATTACGACTGAACCGCCTCGAGATTCGAGTCATGGAGATTTATCTACCAATGCTGCCATGATCTTGGCGCGCCTTGCGAATAAAAACCCTAGGGAACTTGGTGAGCTGATTGGAGAAGAGCTAAAGAGCCTTCCTTTTGTCCAAGAGATTTCTGTGGCAGGGCCTGGGTTTATTAACATCAAGCTTTCCCCCGAATTTTGGTATCAAGAGCTTTTGATCATTTTAAAGGAAAAGGCTGAATACGGTTCCTCCACGACTGGTCTTGGTGAAAAAATAAATCTTGAATATGTTTCCGCCAATCCGACAGGTCCCATGCATGCGGGCCATGGACGCGTCGCTGTTGTGGCGGATGTGCTTGCCAATCTTTTGGAGAAAGTGGGATATCGGGTCTTACGGGAATATTATGTTAATGATGCAGGAGGGCAGGCGGAAACCCTGGCTAAATCTACCTACCTTCGTTATAGGGAGGCCTTAGGCGAAACTATTGGGGACATTCCTGCTGGCTATTATCCGGGTGATTATTTGAAGGTCGTTGGGCAAGCGCTTGCCGAACGAGACGGCCCTAAATGGCTGATGAAAGAAGAGCAAGAATGGTTAGAGCCCTTTCGTGAGTTTGCGGTTAATGCCATGATGACGATGATTCGTAAGGATTTAGAACTTATCGGGATTATCCATGAGGTCTTTACTTCGGAAGACGAATTATGTGCAACCGGCGCTGTAACAGATGTCATTGAATTTTTAAAAGAGCGTGGATTTATTTACGACGGGTTTCTCCCCCCCCCCGGGGGAAAACGCCAGAAGAGTGGGAGTCTCGTCTCCAGCTTCTCTTCCGTTCCACCGAATTTGGAGACGATATGGATCGGTCTCTTCAAAAGGCTGACGGGTCGTGGACCTATTTTGCGCGAGATATTGCCTATCATTATGATAAATTCCGTCGGGGCTATACCCAAATGATTAATGTCTGGGGGGCGGATCATGTGGGCACTGTGAAGCGGGTTACTTCAGCTGTAAAGGCAATTACGGAACAAAAGGGGCACTTGGATGTCATTTTGTGCCAAATCGTGAATTTTATGGAAGGCGGTCAACCTGTTAAGATGTCAAAACGGGCGGGAACGTTTATTGAAATTCGGGATGTGGTTGAAAAAGTTGGAAAAGATGCTTTTCGCTTTATGATGATTAGCCGAAAAAGTGATGCCCATCTTGATTTCGACTTTCAAAAAGTGCTTGAAAAAACCAGGGATAATCCCGTTTTTTATATTCAATATGCCCATGCGCGCTGTCATTCGGTGATGCGTATGGCAAAAGAGCTTATGCCCCAGGGGGACGAGCCCTCTTGCGACTCCCTTGGCTTGCTTAACGATGAGGATGAATTGCAGCTCATTAAACTACTTGCAGGCTGGCCGCGTCAGGTTGAGATTGCAGCCCTTGCGCGCGAGCCTCACCGTTTGTGTTATTACCTTTATGAAATCGCTCAGCAATTTCATATGCTTTGGAATAAAGGAAAGGACAATGCGCTTCTGCGGTTTATTGTGCCCCAAAATCCCGAACTTACGAAGGCCCGCTTGCTCATGATTCAAGGTATGGCTCATGTCATTGCATCTGGGTTGCAGCTCTTTGGAGTGACACCCGTTGAGGAGATGAGAGAATGAATTTGTCGCCAAAAGATGACGATCGCTTATGGAGAGAACCGGAAAAAACAAGTTGGTTTCGCTTTCCTCATCCCTTGCGCTATTTCCTTTTTCTGATCTTTCTTATTGGTTTTATGATTGGCTTATGGTATCTGATTTCCCCCACCCGAGAATGGTATGAAAAAACCGAAATTCCTCTCATCAAAGCGGATCAAGCACCTTATAAAGTTAAAGCAGAAAGCCAAGGTGTTCCAAGTGTAAAACATCAAGATAAGTTGGTTTATGGTCGTATTCGTGCAGATCAATCTGAGCCTGTGGCTGAGCATATTCTTCCTGATCCAGAAGCCCCTATGCCTTTAATTCAAGAAGAAAGTGCCACCCTTAAAATGGTTGATCAATACGCACCAGAAGATGGGGATCCTGACAAAGGCGAAGACGCAATACAGCAAAAGCCTGAGAAAAAGGAAGAAGTGGTGATTAAGTCTATTGAGGACCTCATTGATGAGGTTCCTGAAGAAAAGGAAATCCCGGAACCTAAAGTTTCAAAAGGTAAGACACACATTCAGTTAGCGTCACTCAAAAGTTACGATACGGCCGAAGCTGAATGGGATCGACTTTCAAAGAAGCATGCGGATGTTTTGGGAAAGCTGGAGCGGACTATTCAAAAGGTTGATTTAGGCGAAGAGCAGGGGATTTACTATCGTCTGCGCACAGGCCCTTTTGATGACGCGCAGAAAGCTAATGAGGCGTGCGCAGCCCTGAAAGAACGCAAGGTAGAATGTGTTGTGGTACGGTAAGGTATACGAAAATCAATAATTAGTATTGGAAAGGCTCCTCCATTGTCAAATAAATCATCTCCATCTCCTGTTATTTTTGGGTGTTCGGGCCTTGCCCTGACATCTGAAGAAATAGAATTTTTCCAAGAAAGTCAACCTCTTGGATTTATTTTATTTAAACGGAATGTCCAAGATAAAGTTCAGCTCAAGGCTTTAATCGAAGCTTTAAAGGCGACGCTGAAACACACTAATCCTCCCATTTTGATTGATCAGGAAGGGGGCAGGGTGGCGCGCCTGTCCGACCCTCATTGGTTTCATCCGCCCTCCTCAGCGCAACTCCTGGAGAGGGGTATGAAGGGATTAAAGGAGCGCGTTTATAAAACCTATACAAAAATCGCCCGGGATTTGGCGGAAGTGGGCATCACTGTTAACTGTGCGCCCCTCTTAGACCTTCATGTGCCAGGGGCAGATGCCATCATGGGAGATCGGACCTTTAGTACTAATCCGTTGCTTGTGGCTGAGCTGGGGGCAGTAGCCATTCAAGCCCTCTTAGATGGCGGAATTACTCCCGTCATGAAACATATTCCCGGACATGGGGCGGCGACCTGTGACAGCCATGAAGATCTACCTATCGTTGACCTTTCCTATGAAGAGCTCGAGTCACATTTTATGCCCTTTAGAGCCAATGTCCATTGTCCGTGGGCCATGACGGCCCATATCGTTTATCCTGCTCTAGACCCTTACTCCTGTGCAACCCATTCGTCTATTGTCATTCAGGACATCATTCGAGAAACTATTGGCTTCAAAGGTTTTCTTGTGAGCGATGATTTGGGAATGAAGGCCCTAACGGGGTCTTTTGCCCAGCGTGCTGACAGATCTTTGACAGCTGGTTGTGATGCGGTTTTACATTGTTCTGGAAATATGGTAGAAATGAGGGATGTGATGAAGGGGATAGGTCAGTAATCTTCAACGTTTGTTAATTTAACAAAAGGGTATAAAATGGATCTTCTACTTCGGATTATTACCTTTGGTATTCCGGTTCTCTTGGCTATTACGCTTCATGAGGCCGCCCATGGCTATATTGCTCTGCGCTATGGAGATGACACCGCTCAGCGCTTGGGGCGGGTTTCATTAAATCCTCTTAAACATATTGATACTATTGGAACAATTCTGATACCGGGCTTTTTGCTTTTGATTGGGTCCCCCGTTTTATTTGGTTATGCCAAACCGGTGCCTGTGAATTTTTCCCGTCTAAAAAATCCTCGTATCGATAGTATTTGCGTTGCTGTCGCTGGGCCCGCAATGAATTTGCTGTTGGCCTTTATTTCCCTTCTTCTCCTGCATTTGGTTGTTTTTTTTCCAGAGGGCATAGAGGAAATATTGAAAAATATGTTGACTCTTTCTACCCTTATCAATGTGACACTTGCGGTCTTTAATATGCTGCCTCTGCTACCACTGGATGGGGGACGCGTAGTGGCGGGGCTTTTACCCCCCCGATTGCTCGTTCCTTATACACGTCTTGAACCCTATGGGATTTTCATCATTTTAGCAGTTCTTTTGATCCCCCCTCTTTTCGGGCTCAATGTTATTGGATGGCTTATTTCGCACCCTATTAAACTGATCATCGAATTATTTTCATTTTTAACTGGATTATCCTGAGCGAGAGGGTATATTAAGATATTCGTTTTAATTGAAGAGGAGAAAATGTAATGGGATTAAGTTTAAGTCATCTTCTTCTAGTACTTGTTGCCGTGTTAATTGTGTTTGGAGCAAGACGGCTTCCGTCAGTGATGACCGATTTGGCAAAGGGCCTGAAAGCCTTTAAAAATGGCCTTAAAGAGGGGGATGAAACGCCACCCTTGACTATTGATAAATCAAAACCTGAGGCCGACCTATGAGCCTTGCGGGGTGGGCTGAAATTCTGTGTATTGCCCTTCTTGCTTTTGTGATTATTGGCCCTCAAGATTTACCCAAAGTTCTTTTTATGCTCGGACGATTTGTTCAGAAGCTCCGACGTCTTTCTGATGATTTTATGGCAGAGTTTGAAGCCATCCATCATCTGGGTGAAGTTGAGGAAGAGAAGAAAAAACGCTCAAAGAGGCTGGATAGATAAAGGATCTCTTAGGGATAAAGAAGTGATCTCTCACAAAATGACCCTTGTTCTCAACAGTAAATCCAGTTATGTTTGACCAATAAGAGAATCGTGTTGTGTACTAAACGGGCTTCCCGTTCAATAAACATCTTAACAAGGAGGAAAACATGGGAAAAGGCGAAGACCGAGACGATATGGAAGAATTTTTTTCAGAAAATAGCATGGAAGCCATTGCTGCCATGTCAGGAATGGTTACGACTCAACAGAATATTGCTCTGAGCCTAACCACGCTTGTTTTAGGATACAAGGAAAACAACAATTTCAAAACAGCAGATGCAAAGAAAGAGGTTTTTGACCTCTATGAGGAGGCAAGTGATCTTGTAAGAGAACAATTGGATATCTAAGATTTAAGGGAGAGTTAATTAAAAAGAGAGATGCACCCCACCTGAGCGTCATCCCCGAGAGCGCAAAGCGCGAGTCGGGGACCCAGGAAAAAGCTTGCCATGTAACAAATATCTTCTGGGTTCCCGCCTACGGGGGAATGACACTCAGGTGGGGTGCATCTCTCTTTTAATTAACCCAGACCTAAATCAACTCAGAAAGATAGGCCTTAACTTTTTCGAGATCGACCGCTCCGTTGGTTTGCAAATTTGTCTGAGCACCAATCGAAAAGTTAAATTTATAATAATGTCGAAGTTCAAAATAGATCTTTAGACTATTAGGACCAAAACCCCCATAAAGAGCTATGTCATTCAATCCATAATTTAAGAGAATATCTATTTTTTCCATAAAAGATGCTTTTGACTCTTTAATTCTTCTTCCTTTACTATTGTCCAATAAAATAAAAGCGTGATATTTTTTAATAAGTTTTCGAAATTTTTCGTCCTTAACTAGATCAAAATTTTCATTAAACAGCGGGATGTAAGCATGGAATAATTGACAGGCCAATTTTATGGCTGGGTATTGAGGATTGGGCAAATCATTAGGTTGCAAATATTCTACAAATGGCATTTTCTTATTTATTAAACTAAAGAACTCATTCACACTCCTTCTCTACAGGACACAGCCACCATCAAATTAACAAGAGATGAACTTGCTGCAGAAGCAAATATAGAGAATAGAGCGGAAAAGGAAACAATGTCTGTACCATCTCTATCAAGTGAAGTGCTCTCCGACTCCCTCATTACATCCAAGCTCAGCAAAAAGAAAACAAGAGGGATTCCCAATCAACATCTGACCTTGTCAAAGAAGGCAATAGAAATCTCAGAACCGTCCTCCTGTACCATCCAAGAAGAGAATCGGGATAAAGCGAGCGTAGAAAAAGACAAAGAAAGACGCAGCATGTTAAAAGATATTCTGCTAATGCGTTTAGATAATTCAGTCCCTAAGCACAACATTAAGGCCATGTATGGGAGGGCAGCAAAATTCGTCAAAGGAACTGTTAAAGAGGATGGAAACAAAGTGACTATTAGCTGGGTAAGAGGGGAAAGGGAACGTTCTGTACTTTTTGAAATGACTCACAATCAAAAGAACGAAAAAGCCTCTGTCTTTAAGGGTTACAAATTAAAAAGAGTTTTGGATGCCTTAGAACAAACTTATCTCGATGGCTGGGATAAAGAGAATATTATTGCCCATTTAAATGGACGATTCAAGTTGTATAATTTATCGTACGATTGCTTAAAAATTTTATGGACATCCCCCCAAGAGGATGACAAGAAATAAATTTTAACGAAGAATCTTGTCATATTCACGCCCACCCGTTGTCACTCTGTCTTTCCTATGATAACTTAGGATCATGGAATTCAAGGTATATAAAAATTGTGTCTAATATAGCGGGAAGATCTCATAAAATTGCAAGACGTTATGGAGGGGTTCTTTTTGAGCTCAGTCGTAAAAACAAGGCTTTAAACGAGGTCTTGCAGGATCTGAATCTCTTGCGCGCTTGTATCGAGGCAGAGCCTCGCGATTGGTCGCGCGTGGCAAATCCTTTGCTCCCTCTCTACACGCAACGCAAGATTATGGAAAGTCTGGTGGGTGCTTTAAAATTGGGAAAACTAATGAGAGATTTTCTCATGGTTCTTTGCCAAAACCGTCGGCTGTCGGATATGAACTTCATCTTGGAAGAATTCCTTGAGCGGGTCAAAAGAGGGGAAGGGATTGTAGAGGGTATTCTCGAGACCCCTGTTGAACTTTCTGACGAAGAAATGAAAGATTTTCAACAATCTTTAACCTCTAAGCTAGGAGAAAAGATTCATTTGAATCAAAAAATTAACGAAAGCCTTTTAGGAGGGGTTGTCTTACGTATTGGATCCCTTATGATTGATGGGTCCATAAAGACACGATTAAATAAGCTTAAAACGGTCATGAAAGGGTAACAGATGGAACTACGAGCAGCGGAAATTTCATCGATTTTAAAAAAAGAAATCAGTAACTACGAGCAAGCTTCTGAAATGGAAGAAGTGGGCCAAGTTATCTCGGTGGGGGACGGCATTGCCCGAGCCTGGGGGCTTGATAAGGTTCAAGCCGGAGAGATGGTGGAATTTTCTTGTGGAATCAGAGGGATGGCCCTCAACCTAGAAGAAGACAATGTGGGCATTGTGATTTTTGGGTCGGACCAAGAGATTCGAGAAGGGGACACGGTTAAAAGAACGAACCGTATTGTGGAAGTCCCCACTGGACGGGGGCTTTTGGGCCGAGTCGTAGATGCGCTCGGTAATCCGATCGATGGCAAAGGGCCTCTCACAGATGTGACAAACTCCCACATTGAAATCAAAGCGCCGGGGATCATCGCTCGCCGTTCTGTTCATGAACCGATGCAGACGGGTCTCAAAGCTGTTGATGCTCTTGTACCTATTGGGCGTGGCCAACGAGAACTGATTATTGGTGATCGGCAAACAGGAAAGACCGCTCTGGCACTTGATGCGATCCTCAATCAAATCGAGGTCAATAAAGGCGATGACGAATCTAAAAAACTTTATTGCATTTATGTAGCTATTGGACAAAAACGTTCAACCGTTGCTCAAATTGTAAAAACCCTTGAAGATCGAGGGGCGATGGAATACAGCATTGTGGTTGCTGCAACCGCTTCCGACCCTGCACCCATGCAATTCCTGGCTCCCTATACAGGTTGCGCCATGGGGGAATATTTCCGTGACAATGGAACGCACGCTCTGATAGTTTATGATGATCTTTCAAAGCATGCGGTTGCTTATCGACAGATGTCTCTGCTGTTGAGACGACCCCCCGGTCGAGAAGCCTATCCAGGGGACGT
The DNA here is from genome assembly GCA_013815465.1 of Alphaproteobacteria bacterium. Taxonomy (GTDB): domain Bacteria; phylum Pseudomonadota; class Alphaproteobacteria; order UBA9655; family UBA9655; genus UBA9655. The sequence goes on from JACDGE010000009.1 coordinate 43,785, forward strand.
ATTTTATCTGCACTCTCGCCTCCTTGAGCGAGCTGCAAAGCTAAATGATGAGCATGGAGGGGGGTCCTTAACGGCTCTTCCCATTATTGAAACGCAAGCAGGGGACGTGTCCGCCTATATTCCGACGAACGTTATTTCCATTACGGATGGTCAAATTTTTCTTGAGACAGATCTGTTCTATAAAGGGATTCGCCCGGCGATTAACGTCGGTCTTTCCGTTAGCCGTGTGGGTTCGGCAGCTCAAGTCAAAGCGATGAAGCAGGTGGCGGGGTCGATTAAGCTTGAACTTGCCCAATACCGAGAAATGGCGGCTTTTGCTCAATTTTCTTCTGATCTAGATCCCTCGACTCAAAGGTTGTTGAATCGAGGTGCCCGCTTGACGGAACTGTTAAAGCAACCTCAATTTGATCCTCTGCCTATCCAAGAGCAAGTCGTTTCTCTTTTTTCAGGGGTCAAGGGATACCTGGATAGTATCGCCATCAAGGATATTAATCGCTTTGAGCAGGGGGCCTTAAAACTTATGCGCCTTGAACACGCAGATATTTTAATAGCTATTTCTCTAGAAAAGGAAATAAGTAAAAAAATAGAAGAAAAATTGCATTCTTTCTTTAAAAATTATGTAAAAGATTTTGTGTGATGAGTAATCCCTCATTCGCATATCCCACGGGCGTCATCCCCGCGAAGGCGAGGACCCAGGGTTTTGCTATGCCAGTGTTATCCCGGAATTTAGAAAAGCTTAGTGCTAACTCTGTTTTATGCGGAGGTGTTTTTAATGTCCGGGATCCAGGATTATGTGAGTCAACCATTTCCTGGGTTCCCGCCTACGCGGGGATGACGCCTGCATGGGGTGCGATTTTTCTGGCCCCTTGCCTTCGCTGGGGTCGCAATGACGACCTGGGTAAGGAACGGTAACTCCTCATGACAACCCTTAAAGCCCTGCGTAATCGCAAAAAATCCGTTCAATCGACTCAAAAAATTACCATAGCCATGAAAATGGTTGCGGGGGCGAAGTTACGTCGCGCACAAGAGCATGTGGAGGAGGGACGTCCCTATGCGCACCTCATGAATCAAATATTAAGAGATCTCGCTGAAAATGCGCAAGGCTTAGAAACGCCCCACCCTCTTTTAACAGGCACAGGAAAGACGGATACCCACCTCATTCTTATTGCGACCTCTGACCGGGGGCTTTGTGGCCCCTTTAATTCATCCATTCTTCGTGAGTCTCGAAAGGTGATTGAATTAAGTCTATCACAAGGCCAAACCGTCAAATTAATAAGTGTGGGACGCAAAGGTAAGGATGTTCTAACCCGCGAGTATGGGGACCTCCTTGTTGAATCTTTCGTGGACATTGGCCACCCTCGCCTCTATTTTTCTGAGGCAGAGCGCATTGCGGATAGTTTGCTTCACATGTTTGAGGATGGACTTTTTGATGTTTGCACCTTGATTTATAGCCGTTTTAAATCCGCTGTTGCACAAGAAGTGACGATTCAGCAAATCATCCCTATCGGGAAGGAAGCTCCCCAGCCTTTAAAAGCTGTGTATGAGTATGAGCCAGATGAAGACAGCATTCTTCGTAAACTCCTTCCCCAAAACGTTGCTGTACAGATTTACAGTGGTCTTTTAGAGAATGCGGCCAGTGAACAAGGGGCGCGGATGACGGCCATGGACAACGCCAGCCGCAATGCGGATGACATTATTCGCAATTTAACGTTGGTTTATAATCGTACACGCCAATCCCAGATCACGCGTGAACTTATTGAAATTATTTCAGGAGCGGAAGCCCTGAAAGGCTAAGAGGAGAGAACAGAAATGACGACTCATTCAACTCAAGGACGCATTACTCAAGTTATTGGGGCGGTGGTGGACGTTGCTTTTGAAGGCACTATGCCTGAAATTCTGAACGCACTTGAGACAGAAAATCAAGGAAAACGTCTGATCTTAGAAGTTGCTCAGCACTTGGGCGAACAAACGGTTCGTACAATCGCTATGGATGCCACAGAGGGGCTTGTTCGTGGCCAGCCCGTAAAGGATTTAGGCCATCCTATCGTGATACCTGTCGGCCGGGGAACGTTGGGACGGATTATGAATGTCGTAGGGGATCCGATTGACGAATTGGGGCCTATTAAGGCCACCGAATTCCTTCCCATCCATAGAGATGCTCCTTTATTCGTGGACCAATCGACAGAAACAGAAGTGCTGGTGACGGGTATCAAGGTTGTGGATCTTCTCGCCCCTTATATGCGTGGAGGGAAAATCGGTTTGTTTGGCGGAGCAGGCGTGGGCAAGACGGTTATTATTATGGAGCTCATCAATAACATTGCAAAGGCACATGGCGGTTTTTCTGTCTTTGCAGGTGTGGGGGAGAGGACCCGCGAGGGAAATGATCTTTACCATGAAATGATTGAATCAGGAGTCATTGATCTTGAAAAAGGGAATTCAAAGGCAGCCCTTATTTATGGGCAAATGAACGAACCTCCTGGGGCGCGTGCGCGTGTGGCCCTGTCTGGTCTTACGGTTGCCGAGTATTTCCGTGATCAAGAAGGCCAAGACGTCCTCTTCTTTATCGATAATATCTTTCGCTTTACCCAAGCCGGGGCGGAAGTGTCCGCTCTTTTGGGCCGCATCCCTTCAGCCGTAGGGTATCAGCCTACCCTTTCGACGGAAATGGGTGAACTGCAAGAGCGCATTACCTCAACGAACAAGGGTTCGATTACGAGCGTGCAAGCCATCTATGTACCCGCCGATGACCTGACCGATCCGGCGCCAGCAACGGCCTTCTCCCATTTGGATGCCACAACCGTTTTAAGCCGCCAGATTGCCGAGCTTGGTATTTACCCTGCTGTCGACCCTCTGGATTCGACTTCCCGTATTCTAGACCCCCGCATTGTGGGAGAAGAGCATTATAAGGTCGCCCGAAACGTGCAAGAAATTTTGCAAACCTATAAATCCTTGCAAGATATCATCGCGATTTTGGGCATGGATGAACTCTCTGAAGAGGATAAAGTAGCCGTGGCCAGAGCACGAAAAATCCAGCGTTTCCTTTCTCAACCTTTCTTTGTGGCTGAGATCTTTACGGGCACACCCGGCGTGTTCGTGCGTCTTGAAGATACGATCGCAGGGTTTAAGGCCATTGCGGATGGCACCTATGACCACCTTCCAGAGTCGGCCTTTTACATGGTGGGAACCATTGAAGAGGCTGTGAAGAAGGCCCAAACGATGGCGAAGGAGGGGGCGTGATGTTCTCCGAGGTCGTCATTGCGAGTAGAGGGGCGGAAGGCAATCCAGTTTTAGTTAGCTTTCTGAAGGGTTTCTCGCTCTTTGAGAGCTTAGATAGACGCGTGTGCGGATAGGAAATTGACCATGACCCTCCGATTCAGCCTCGTCTCCCCCGAAAAAATTCTCTTTGACCAAGACGTCACGATGGTTGTTGTCCCTGGCTCAGAGGGTGATATCGGTGTTTTGCCCGAGCAGGCACCCCTCTTAACCCTCTTGCGCCCAGGGGTTGTCTCAGTATATGAAGGGGAAAAGGTTTTTTTTAAGTTTTTTGTGGAGGGGGGATTTTGCGAAATTACTCCGGAAAGATGTACGGCGCTTGTGACGACTGGCACCTCTTTTGAGGCCCTTAATAAAGCTTCTTTAGAGATGGAAATTAAAAATTTGCTTGAAGAGAGGGAAGATAGTCGCACCTCAGATGAACATAAGAAAGCTGATCAAACGTTAGAAGTTGCGCGTGCCAAACTCATGGAACTTGCTGCTTATCAGAAAATGGGATGAAAGTTATACATAATGCCTGAAAAATGGAAATTTGAAGATATTGACTGGTCCTTGTTTGACCCAGAAAAAGTAAATCCCGAAACCATACGTGTTCTTAAAGCCGGTAGCGTCGTGGAATATAATGGGTCCGACTATGGGCTTTATCTGAAGGGTGTTTTCGAAGGGGACACGCTTTTTGAAAAAGAAATTGAGGCTTGGTCCAAAGATGAAATCAAGCATGGACGCGTCCTTGCCCAATGGGTGACATTGGCTGATCCCACCTATAATTTTGACGAAAGATTCAAGGCTTATGTGGAGGGTTTTCCCATCGATATTCATGCAAAGGAATCGATTCGCGGATCACGGGGGTCAGAACTTTTAACGCGCTGCATGGTTGAAATTGGCACCAGCAGCTTTTACGCGGCTGTTCGGGATGCCACTGATGAACCCCTTTTAAAGCAAATCTGTCATAAAATTGCTGCCGATGAATTACGCCACTACAAGCTTTTCTATACCCATTACCAACGCTATCAAGCTCATGAAAAAATTCCCTTACGCAAGCGTCTCCAAATCGCTCTGGGTCGTCTTTTTGAGAACGAGGATGATGAGCTGGCCTTTGCCTATTATACAGCAAATAAGGCATCCGGCCCCTATAATCGGAAGTATTACACTCAAGAGTATGGAAAAGCTGTTTATACCTATTATCAGAAAATTCATGTAGAGAGGGGAATGTCCCTTTTTTGTAAGGTCGTTGGGTTTCACCCCCAGGGGTGGATTCAAAAGGGATTGTCTGCCTTAGCCTTTAAGATATTGTCTTCAAAGGCAAAGGCTTATAAGAGAGAGTTGAGGGCAGCCTAAAGTAGGGCGTCATCGCCTCAATTCTCCATACTCATTTTAGTTCTAGAACAACCCCCTCTTTGTTCGTGCCTTCAGCGTAGGCACGAAGTGCCGAAGGCGAAGGGCACGGTTTTTTGACAATCCTTCCCCTTCATTTCAGATCTTCGATCTGTAACTACGCTCAGAAATAACATACAATCTCTCAAAAGCCCCCTTAACAAATTTTTAACATCTACCCCCTAAAGTACCCCTAAAGAAGGCTATAACACAGGGGGCTTCGCATAATGGCATTAGAGTATAGCATTGGTTTTGTTACGGCTATGTTTCTATTGATTTATCTCGTCGTTTGTATGATGCAGAATGGAAATCACTAATAATGGATATCAACGGTTGGCTTCAAATTTGTTTATTGTTTACCCTCCTTTTAGCACTCACGAAGCCTCTCGGATTATATCTATATAAAGTTTATGAAACACCTCAAAGCTTTAAAATACTAACGTCTTTTGAGAAAAGACTTTTTAAACTTCTGAGCATAGAAGGGGAGGGACAAGATTGGAAAAGCTATGCCTCTTCCCTCATTCTTTTCAATATCCTGGGGATTATGGTTCTTTTCCTAATTCAAACGAACCAAGAGCTTCTACCTCTTAACCCCCAAAATTTAGCAGCTGTTCCTTGGGATCTGGCCTTAAATACAGCCGTGAGCTTTGTAACCCATACGAATTGGCAGGCTTATAGTGGCGAAACAAGCCTGAGCCAGTTTACTCAAATGGTGGGACTCACGTGGCAAAACTTTTGTGCGGCTGGGACGGGACTTGCGGTTTTTCTCGCCTTGGCGCGTGGATTTTCTCACCAGTCGCTTACAATAATCCAGCGCGGGACTCTTGGGAATTTTTGGGTCGATTTAATAAAATCTATTTTATATGTTTTATTGCCCCTCTCCGTTATATTTTCTCTATTTTTGGTCTCCCAAGGCGTGATTCAAAATTTTTCTCCCACGCTTACATTTACAACCTTGGAAGGCACACAGCAATCCCTTGCGATGGGGCCAGTTGCATCTCAAGAAGCTATTAAATTGTTGGGAACAAATGGAGGAGGCTTTTTTAACGCTAACTCGGCCCATCCTTTTGAAAATCCAACTCCGCTTTCAAATTTTTTTCAAATGTTGGCCCTTGTCTTGATTCCTGCAGCTTTAACTTACACCTACGGAAAAATGACGAATGACACAAAACAGGGCTGGTCCCTTTTAGCAGCTATGGTTGCGATGGCTTTGATGGGGGCGGCTTTTATCTATTACTACGAGTCTCAGCCCAACCCTCTTTTAAATCATCTTTCCGTTCTTCAAGAAGGGGGAAATCTTGAGGGGAAAGAAACAAGATTTGGCATTGCGGGGTCTTCCCTGTTTGCAAATTTAGCCACAGATACGTCTGGGGGTTCAAGTAACGCAATGTATGACAGTTTTACGCCGCTGGGTGGTATGATTCTCTTGATAAATATGCTGTTGGGTGAGGTTGTTTTTGGGGGAGTTGGCGTTGGCCTCTTTGGGATGCTTATGTTTGTGGTCCTTAGTATTTTCATTGCGGGGCTTATGGTGGGGCGAATCCCTGAATATTTAGGAAAAAAAATTGAGGGAAAAGAAGTCCGATTTGCGGTTCTTTATATCGCCCTTTATCCCTTTCTCATTTTGCTGGGGACAGCTTGGTCAGTGCTTGCGCCTTTTGGCCTCTCTTCACTTCAGAACCCAGGGGCTCATGGATTAAGTGAAATTCTCTATGCGTATACCAGTGCAGCCCAAAATAACGGATCCGCCTTTGCAGGTTTAAATGCCAATACGCTTTGGTATAACCTGACCTTGGCTCTGGTGATGTTTCTTGGGCGCTTTGGTTCTATCTTTCTGGGACTCGCCATTGCGGGCACCATGGTTAATAAAAAAATTGTCCAGGCTAGTGCAGGGACTTTTCCTTCTCATGGGATCCTTTTTGTTTGTCTGTTGATAGGCATTATCCTTATTGTTAGTGCGCTGACTTATTTTCCTGTTTTGATGTTAGGGCCCTTTACGGAGCATCTTTATTCTATGCAGGGGAAAATGTCATGATAGAATTTAAACCCCAGTCAAATCGCGGGATAATCTTAGAAAGTTTGGGATTGAGCCTTAAACGGCTTAATCCTGTCTATTTAGCAAAAAACCCCGTCATGTTTGTGGTTTTTATAGGTGGAAGCTTAACAACCCTTATTCTTATTCGTGATTATTTCTCTTCCTCCCTCTCCCAAGAACCTCTGTGGTTTACGGGTTCTATTGCATTTTGGCTGTGGTTTACGGTGCTTTTTTCCAATGCAGCAGAAGCTATTGCTGAGGGGAAAGGTAAAGCCCATGCTTTCAGCTTAAAAGCCCTTGCGCAGACAACAATCGCACGTCGGGTCCATGACAATGGAGAGGAAGAATTTGTACCTGCCATTCAACTGAGACGGGATGATAAGATAAAAATTTTAGCAACTGAATTTATTCCTGCAGACGGAGAAATTATTGAAGGAATTGCTTCAATCGATGAATCAGCGATTACGGGAGAATCGGCTCCTGTCATCCGGGAAAGCGAGAGCGATATGTCCTCTGTCATTGCAGGCACACGGGTTCTTTCTAATTCCCTGCTTATCCGCATTACGTCCAATCCAGGGGAGAGTTTTTTGGATCAAATGATCCACCTGGTTCTTGCAGCAAAGCGACAAAAAACACCTAATGAAATTGCTCTTCAAATTTTTTTAATAGGATTGACACTTATTTTTCTTATTGTGTGTTCAACATTAATTCCATTTGCATTGTATGCAAAGAGCAATATTTCTTTAACAATTATTGTGTCCCTTCTCGTGTGTCTTATTCCCACAACAATTGGAGGATTGGTTTCAGCAATTGGGATCTCAGGTATTGAAAGAGCTTTACGCAAAAATATCTTAGCTATGAGCGGCAAAGCCGTGGAAACGGCGGGTGACATCGATGTTTTACTGTTAGATAAAACGGGGACGATTACCCTGGGAAATCGCATGCCCGTTGAATTAATTCCTGGTGAAAATGTGGACGTTAAGGACTTAGCCAAAGCCCTCCAACTGTCCAGTTATGCTGATCACACTCCTGAAGGACGATCTATTTTAGAGTTTGTTGTTAAAAAATATGGAAATTTTATAACGGAGAGAGAGATAGAGAAACTTACGTTCATACCCTTTAGTGCCGAAACCCGGATGAGTGGATGTGATATCGAAGGCTATTCTATTCGTAAAGGGGCCTCTAGTGCTATTCAAAAATTTGCTGAGAGAAAAGGTCTTTTTATTCCTCCTGAATGTACACAAATTGCTGAACAGATTGGACGCAAAGGGGGGACTCCCCTTGCGGTTGCGGATAGCACGCGCGTGCTGGGGATTGTGTATCTTAAAGATATCGTAAAACCTGGCATTCGTGATCGTTTCCAGAGATTAAAAGCGATGGGGGTCCATACCATCATGATTACGGGAGATAATTTTTTTACGGCTCAAACAATCGCTGAGGAGGCGGGCGTGGATACATTTTTGGCAGAAGCCACCCCTGAACATAAATTGGATCGTATTCGCCAAGAACAAGCAAAAGGCTTCCTTGTGGCCATGACCGGAGATGGAACCAATGATGCCCCCGCTCTTGCTCAAGCTGATTTAGGAATTGCGATGGCTTCAGGTACCCCGGCGGCGAAAGAAGCCGCTAATATGGTTGATTTAGATAGTAATCCAACAAAAATATTAGAAATCATTGAAATTGGAAAACAACTTTTAATGACCCGAGGCTGTCTTACAACTTTTTCCATTGCAAGTGATGTAGCGAAGTATTTTGCGATTATACCAGCGCTGTTTATTTTAAGTATACCGGAGTTAGATGCTCTAAATATTATGGGGTTAGGCTCTCCTTATAGTGCGGTTCTTTCGGCTGTTATTTTTAATGCTCTTATTATTGTCGCCCTTATTCCGCTCGCCCTAAAAGGAGTTAAGTATCGCCCCATGGGAGCAAAGAATCTTTTAGCCCGCTCTCTCCTTATTTATGGTGTGGGGGGCATCCTCGTCCCCTTTGGAGGGATTAAAATTATTGATACAATTTTAGTTTACATAGGATTAGTATAGATGATTAAAGACCTCATCATCACGCTGAAAGTTACCTTGTTTACAATCCTTGTGACAGGTCTCATCTATCCCTTTTTTATTATGGGCGCTTCCTATGTCTTCTTTCACAAAAAAGCGATAGGAAGCCTTATCTTCGATGACCACAAAAATATTATTGGGTCTGCGCTAATCGGTCAAAATTTTCAAAACCCTGCTTATTTTTTCTCTCGTCCGTCCGATGCAGGAGAAGGATATGATGGCACCCGTTCTGGGGGATCTAATCTTGCGCCAACCTCTCAAAAATTAGTGGAAAAAATTCATGAAAGAATAGAAAAAATCAAAGCACTGAATAGGACACCCCCTCCGCTTGAGTTAGTGACCTCTTCAGCAAGTGGTCTTGACCCCCATATCTCTTCTGAAGCTGCCTATTGGCAGGCGCCAAGTATTGCTTTAAAGCGGGATGTATCTTTAAAACGAATTGTTTCTATCATTGATGATCAGATTTTATACCCTCAACTTCATATTTTGGGGAACCCGCGTCTTAATGTTCTGCAATTAAATATTACGCTGGATCAGTTTTTTGGCCCTCCTTCGGAGGCTCGATGAGAACGACAGCTTTTGACCAAAAAGATTTTTTTGAGCTCCTCCAACAAGCTAACCGCGGGCGATTAAAAATATACACCGGACCCGTTGCAGGTGTCGGAAAAACCTATCGGATGCTTGAAGAAGCTCACTCTCTTAAGGCAAGAGGAGCAGACGTTGTTCTGGGGTATGTGGAAAGTCATGGGCGTAAAAAAATAGAAGAACTCTTGGGCGGACTCGAAATCATTCCAAGAAAAAAGTATGAATATAAAGGCGTTCTGCTTGAGGAAATGGACTTGGATGCAATTTTGGCTCGCAAACCCCAGATTGCAATTGTGGATGAAGTTGCGCATACAAATCCGCCCTTTTGCCCTCATGCAAAACGTTATCAAGATATCATCGAACTTTTGAAAGCAGGGATAAATGTTATTTGTAGTTTTAATATTCAACATTTAGAGAGTTTAAGCGATATTATTAAAAAATTTACGGGAATTACTATCCACGAAACAGTTCCCGATGGTTTCCTTAAACGTGCTGACCAAGTGATTAATGTGGATCTTGGGGTTGAGGACCTCCTTGAAAGACTAGAGTCAGGACAAATCTATACAGGAGAAAATATCGCTCAAGCCCTCAATCATTTTTTCAAGGAAGAAAATCTTTCTAAATTAAGAGAAATCTCCCTTCGCGAAGTTGCAGAAGTTATTGAACAAGCCCATCCTAAACTCCATGGTTCTTCAACGTTAAAAGGAGAATTATTTGTGGACAATCAAATAATGGTGTGCATGCTTCCACAACAATGGAGTCAGAGACAGCTCTTTAAAAAAGCTTCCCGATTGGCGGGGAGATTAAATCAAGAATGGTTTGTTGTTTATTCAGAAATGCCTGAGGATGAAGCAGAACAAATTGATTTAGAAAAACAAAGATATCTATTTATGGATATACAATTTGCAGAAGATTTGGGGGCCCACATTGTTCATATTAAAACGACAAATCGTATTCAAGCTTGGCTAGATTTTGCTGAAAAAGAAAGCATTTCACATATTATTATCGGACGATCGGAGGAAAGTTGGTGGCGTATTTTTCTCCATATTGACATCTTAAGTTCTCTCTTAAGAAAAGCAAAAAAATATGATCTTGTTATTATGAGTGCGCGCGATAATCCCCAAGAGCCTCACGTTCCATGAAAATGAGCACACTACCCGTCACTTATTGATAGTCAGTTGAAAAGTAAGAATAAATAGTTTAAAGTTTTGGAATCATTCCTCATCAAAGAAAGGATTTCAAAATGAAAAAACTACATCTCCTTA
>JACDGE010000132.1 GCA_013815465.1 Alphaproteobacteria bacterium
CTTAGCTTGATTTCTTACCTGATTTGCTACCGTTTGGAATGGGAGAGTACATCCTGGACGGGTCAAGATGGATTGGGACAATTTCTAGAAGCTCTTCTTAAACGTGATGAGAAACAATTTTTCCAAGCTCTAGGCTGGATTTCCAAACAATCTTGGTACGTCACAAGTACCTCTTGTCAGGGAATGCAACCAGCCCTAACCCATTTCTCAAAAGCCCATAATCTCTTAAATCATTATATCCAAGACGAGATAGGGCATCATAAATTCATGGAGCAGGTGTTTGAGGAGCTCAACCTTGATAAGGACGATTTCCCAGTGAGTGAAGGAACCAAGTGGCTCTTGAAAGCGCATGAGCGTACAGGTGTGATTTCTCCCCTCGCATTTTCAGCCATGATTAATCTCTTTGAGGCTGCCTATTACGAGGGCCAAGATCCCATTTCTCGCGTTATTAAGCTATCATCCCAGCCCCGTGCGGCCCAAGGCTATGACCTCCATTACAAGATTAATCAAGAACATCGCCATTGTGATATGCCTCTGCAGCTTGCGAATTTTTTAGCACCACAAACCTATGTTCATGCGGCTCTGACCTTGGGTTTATTTGAACTGACTCTAAATTTTTTAGATTCTATAGAAAAAAATCTTGCCAAAACCTTTCAAATTTGAAATATGATAAAAAGTGGTGATAAAGAGTATTACAACCTAGGTAGCATTGATGGAAAATAAATTTCATTATATTATTTTAAAGAGGCTTTTATGAAAATTAAAGCAGTAAAGTTTCAACCAACAAGGACTTGGGGTTATGGTTAAGTTGCTGATATGTTATTAATTAAAAGATTTTTTTGCAAGTAATCTTTTAATTCTATAACTTTCATGTCCTTTTTAAGGTAATTTGGGTAAACAAAATACCATTGTATTTTTTTGTCTTTAATATCAGGAAGGATATTTTTTAAACGAGCGGTCCTTAGAATATTAAATTCTTCATAACTACCAATGACCCCCATTCCATTTTTTGCTGCTTCGATCATGCATTCGACTGAATTTGATGTAAAGACGGGCTCATGTAATTCTCCTGCTGGCATTCCTAACCTTAGAATCCAGTTTACATCTGCATAAGGATGCACTTCAGGATGCCCAAAGGCTATAAGATGGTGACGTTTAAGCTCTTCAATGGTTTGAGGCTCTCCATATTCCTTTAAATATTGTGGACTGGCATAAAGTTTTTTCTCTAATGTAAATAAGTGATCCTGCTGAATCCCCTTTGTTTCTGAATCATAAGGGCGAATAGCGATGTCCACATCGTTTAAAACAATATCAATCAAATGATCATCACTAATCAACTCAAACACAAATTCAGGATGACCTTTGCTATAAGCAAAAATCAGTTTGCTTAATATATAGGATGCCACAGCATGGGTCGTAGAAATCCGAATTTTCCTTTTCTTTCCCTCATCGATCGTTACAAAAGTATTTCGTGTAAAACCTTTAAAACTCAAAAAAGTTGTTTCGACGATAGAAGTAAGCTCTTTTCCTTTTCTCGTCAACTTGACTCCACCACTATGACGAGAAAATAATGGGCAGCCCAATTGCTGTTCAAGATAAATAACTTGGCGACTTAGAGCCGATTGAGAAATATTCAAAAAGCGGGCTGCACTCGCAAAACTGCCACATTTTGCAACATAATAAAAATTCTTTGCTTTTTCCCAATCAAAATTACGAAAGCGGGGAGTGCTTTCCAAATCTAAAGCTATTTTTTCTGACGCTGATGTCATTAAATCCTCTTATCTCATAAGAGCAGAGTCCCGTTCTTAAAGATGGGGATCTCCTTTTTTTCCCGTTTTACAAGCTTTCACGCACAGCCTTTTATTATTTTTAAAAATTCTTTATCTTAATCTAACTATTTTTGGGATATTTGCAATATTCTCGCTTCTAAATATCCTATTCCTTAACGCATACCCCTATGACGAATTGGCACTTCCAAATAAAGTACGTTTGGCTAGAATGAAAAACAAGGAGCCCATGGGCCCCTTGTTAAGTTTAGTATCTAAGCAATACCTGGTGGTGTTTTTGTTGTTATTTTAAGATCTTACCTTTTGGGTGAGAAAATCGGCAGGGTATTTTTAGCCTCCACAAAAATACTCTGCCTAGCCTCCCAGCTTATTGAAGGATGGACATGAGTGTGTCCTCCTTCAACAAGTGGTGTGTATAGCCAATGGTCATAGCGTCACCTTTTAAGAAGAATAAACCAGAAGGGGTATCGTTAGCAACACAAAATTTTAAAGAACATTGACACAAAAAATTGGGGGGCTTAACAGGAAATTATTTATTTATGCAAAATATAACCTCTTTAGAACGACAGTTAGGCAATCACAAAGTTTCCCAAAAAATCATAAAGGTTACGACAGGGGGCTCTAAACCCTCGGTTAAACTTATTTTTTCAAGAGAAATTATTCCTCCTACATTTCTCCAAGAAGAAGTGCCCGCTCACAATCCTGTATTGCAAGATGATCACGATAGAGCCACAAGCTGTATTTCTCAAATAGCTGATCCTTTATGGAAGGACATCTGCATGGATCTTCTCAATATGATGGGCCCTGCCTCTATCCTAAAAATATGGAGCAGCACATTAGGGGAGTTTTCTTCTCAAGATAAGAGGATTGATATCACTTGCGAAACAGTAGAGGCCGAGGAATTTGTCCAGCAATATGATTTTGTTATTCTGGGAAGTCTACACCGATATTTCCCAGCCCTT
>JACDGE010000133.1 GCA_013815465.1 Alphaproteobacteria bacterium
CCACTCAATAAATCCTCTGCATGCCAGACTTTAACAGGCAGACCCCATCCTTTAAGAGTCGTGAGTATCTGTTCTCGAAGGGCCAAAATATCTTCAAAAGATTGAACCAAATGGGAAGGCTCACTGTAGGACAAGATGAGACGAAAGGTTCGCACACCTCTTCCCATACTGAGCTGTTTCATATATCCCACCCGTTCCTTTGCCAGTTCTTCAAGAACTTCTGACGTCCCCTTTAAGGGGAGCCCACTAAATGAGTGCCCATTAAATGGGTACCCAGTTCTAGCCTGTTCCCATGTGTTCAATGCAAGCCCAATACGGGGACTTGCCAGAAGAAGACATTGAAAGTTTGAACCCAATGGAAAAGCATGTTGAAAGAGACCCGTAAGTTGGCGTGGAATATCCTCCCCACATCCAACAAGAGGCAGGGTTTCAATCACAAATCCTACGCTTGAGCGATTTATAAAGAGTTGCGTTTCTGGCTCAAAGCTCCGGTAAGGTAGGATCTCACTTAAACTGTATGATGAGAGAAACTCATTCGCCAATCGCAACGTAGCTGAAGAGGGCCCATTGCAGTATTCAGTCTCCCGTATTTGGTGTTCAGAGGACATATTCCACCTTGAATACGGGTTGTGTTTCTGATCTGTATTTTGCATCTATAGTTGCAGGACATGCTGTTGGTTGCTGCTGCCGACGCATTGACGGTGCGTACCAAATTTCAGTTGATTCAGGAATCAGAAGATGAGAGTCAGGAGATCTTTCATCATATGAGACAGTATTTACCTCCATTGCCTGATTTTTGACCCCTGGCAACAGATTTCTGTTAACCATTGCATTGACATCAGAGATAGATTTACAACCCACACCAACGCCTGGTGGGCACTCAAAGCCACCTTCATAAATGCCCATACAACCGCTTAGGCTGAGGGAAAGAGATAATAGGAAAATATAAGAAGTTCCGTTCCTTTTATCACCTTTAGAGAGATAAATTTTTGAACGCGATTTTGCCAAATTATGGGATAACTTTTGCGCAACATTTAATAGCTTCCTTTTATCCAGCCTACATGTAGATGATAGGTGGGGGAGAAATAGACGTTTATAATATTTCATAATGTGTTTCCTTTCTTATTTTTGATAATTGTTTTGGTGTGTTTGATCGCTGGCCTGTTGTACGTTGTCCCGATTTTTTTCAATGTCCGATCTAATAGTCTGGCTTCCGATAAAAGTCCCTTCCGTGAATACGATGTCCACAACCTGGCCTGCTGCGATTTGAATCACAGGTTGAAGCTGTTCGGCTCGATCAATGTAATATTGGGACAAGCGATCAAGGGCGGATGTTGCCCCTCCTGCCATGCCGGCCGTAAAGTTTTCAGCCATAGTGGGACCCGCCACTTGAGAACCAGCCCCGGGAACTCCCCCAGCCCCAAAGAAGGGATTCACTTGTGCTTTACGGTTTTGAGAATTAGCCACATTGCTGAGACCGGAAAATATCCCGCCCATAAGACTGCGGGCCAAGAACTGACCATCGCGTGATGCGACGACTCCTCGAATGCCCGCTTTGCCATCAGAGCCTGCAACATAACCTGCAACTTGTGTTTCGATGATCTCTCCTGTGGATCGCTCAACACAGGTCAGCTTTTCGAGACGCGCATAAACCCGCTCAGAGGAGAGATCTCCATAAGCTCCCGCCGTACAGTGGCAATCTTTAAGATCGCTCTGAAACCGCCGAGGCAACGTCCCATGGTCAACGATCCGCAAGAGCATAGGACGGGGGTCAGAGGAGGCACTCATGGAGGAGGATGCATCCAATCCTGATAACAGAACGGTCTTTGCAAATGCGCCTGCTGGAATGGTTGTCTCAACGGTTTTAAGATTTTTAGTATTCGAGATGAGGCTGAGTGAGAGCTTTTGAATCACCCGCCCGTCCTGTTCTTCTCCATTAGCTGCATATTGAGGATTAGGATTTTGGGAGCTTAAATTAGGAGATTGTTTTTGAGTTTCTTGTTGTGTCTCAAGAAAGGCAAGCCTGTCTCGGATTTCTTGAAAGCGGGGGTCATGGAGACGGGTGTCGTGGACAGACGTGTCCTCACCATCAGGTGTCTGAATCGAAGGGCTATCGACAGTAGTGTCGTGAGCACCTTCTTGGCGTTGGGCTAATTTTGAGTTTCCAGGGTTTCTAGGAAGTTCTACAATAGTTGCATCATTTGAATCCTCTCCATAAACCGTTTTTGAAATCTTGGAAACTTTGGCACTGAGGTTTGTGAGGGCCATATCAAGTTTATGCCACCTGGCCTCATCCATGTTGATGTGGTTTGGTATAGTGGCAATATTGGTCGCAACAGGTTTGGAGAGCTCTTCTTTCTTTTGGGCAGGCCCTTTATCAAAAAGGATGTTCATCACCCCATAAGCAAAAGCAATGCCTCCCACAACAAGGCATCCTCCCCAAAAGAATTGGCGACGTCGAACACGAAGGGAGGACTCGGGCCCAATCTTCATAAGGGAACGAAGTTTGTTAGCCCCCTCAGAAAGAGATTCCCGAACGCGATCAAATGCTTTATTAAAGTGATTTTGCAGCGACGTAAACATGGATGCTTTCTCCTGGTTTCAAGAATTTTTTTGGCATTAGAACGGCGACGACATGTATGTCTAAGACATCAACATTGAGCTTTTCCGCAAACCCGCTCTCCGCAAGAATCCAAGGGATGGTGGCTAAATTCTTCACCTCATAGGTCAGGCCGCGGAGCTTATCGT
>JACDGE010000134.1 GCA_013815465.1 Alphaproteobacteria bacterium
GACATGCATCTCCCAGAGGCTGACCATTTCTCCTGCAACAGACTCATCTGTCACAGACTCGTCTACAATGGATTCATCCGGAGCGGAGATGCTCGAAGGGAGGGCATCAGAGATGGGTTTTCCAGAAACGGATCTTTCTGGACCAGACTCGCCTGTAACAGACTCGCCTGAACCAGACCCGTCCGGAACAGATTGATCCAAATAGGACTCCTCCAGGGACTCGTCCCCGGACTTGTCCAAGGACGCTTCCGAAATCGATTTTTCAAAATCAGAACTTTTTAAATTTTCAAAATCAGAAAAATTTTCGCGCGCGCATTTTCTCTGCGTGTGCTCTTTGTTTTTATTCTCTGTTGTATTCTCTGTTAAGAACGGGCATTTCGTAACATTCGAACGGGCATCATCCCCACTCGAAGGGGCATCATCCTCCTTCGAAAGGGCATGGTGCACTCTCGAACGGGGATTTTGCAGCATCGGGTTTTCCTCACTTTTTTCGAAGTAAGGAGAATTTTGCTCTTTCGAAGGGGGATTTTGCACTCTCGAAAGGGGATTTTGCAGCATCGGGTTTTCCTCGCTTTTTTTGAGATAAGGAAAATTTTGCTCTATCAAACGGACATCAAAACCCACATTGACAAGTGAGCTCCCAATTGCTAAAAGATCCTCTTGAAGCTTTCTGAGATTCACTCGGTATTGTGTGGTTTTGTCCCACTTATGCTCTTGGTTAATACGCTCATCAAGCCATCCCTGCTCCACAAGAAAGTTCAAATAACGGCGCATTGTGGTTCTATCAACCTGCAGCATGGTTTCATCATTCAGCTCCTGAGCTGTCTTATATATCCAGCCATGCCGTGGCATAACATTGCAATCAGGGTGATAGTTTTTTTCCTCATTGAGCAGGAGGTCAAAGTCCTTAACACGCTGTGTCCAATACAAAAGTTGATTTAAAACTACGGCAGGGCGATGATCTCCCATGAGATCGACCAACTCTCCTCGAATGATGGAAACTTTGCCCGCGTTTCTTGAATTATTGTTTTCACGTAGATCAGACATGTCTATACCCTCCTTTGAAATTCGGGATGAGAAGGGATAAGGGAAGAGCGCTTTTCTTCAGCAAAGGGCTGAAAGCTTATAAACATATCTTCCTTGCGACGTGGCATGAAGGATTGCTTTTTCGAGGGTAAAAGACCGTAAAAATAGCCATCGAGAGACCCTGGAAGCTGTACTTCAACGAGCCCGGGCCAATATTTATAGGTATTAATGTCAAAGGTAGCAAAACTTCGCAGTGTAAAAGCGAGCGCTTTCACTTTCTTTGTTTTTCCAAACTTAAGAAAAGCCTTATAGAGCTGCTGGTAAAATTTGTGACAACGCTCCAGCTTTTCCATGGGAGGAATGGACAAGTCATGGTCACGAAAAAGGCCGATGCGAGCTATCCAGTATGTTTGCCCATGGGGTTGCAGAGCTGAAAATAACTTGCCCAACGTTTCTTCCAGATTATCCTTTGCAGATAGATCAAAAGAGGATGAAATCTTTTGAGGATAAAACACGGCCCCGCCATAAATCTCCCCCTCAGGTTTCGATCCTGAGGGGGAAAGTGCTTCAGCGCTAGCAATAAGGAAAGTAGACTTATCCCGTAGCTCTGGAGAAAGTCTAACGTTCTGGTGCTGTTGTAAGAGATCCAAAAAAGAATCAATCTTAGCCCTATGCATGTGATGGGACTGGGGTTCAATGAGTTTAATCATGATTCACGCCTTTGCTTGTTAACTGGTTTCGTGGTGAACCCAAGCTAAAGACGCATAAGAAGCTATACTTTTGAAATAGTTTAGAGTAATCTTCTGTATATGGAGCCTTGAATTGGGTTCTGTGGTATGGGCACCTGTGAAAGTCCGCAAAAACGAATCACAGGTGTCTCTTTTTATTTGTTTTTCTGGTTCTATGGGCTCATTTTATTTTCCTTTGCTGCCTCAGTGTACGGTAACTTTTTGTTGTTTTAAGAGTATGGGTATTTCCACGTCCATATCGTAAAGCCAAGCATCTTGAATGCACGCATCCTGACTCATCTCAACTAACCTCAAAACACCATGAAATAATCCATCTCTTGAGGATTCGGGCTTTACTTCTTTACCGTAAGACCATGGTTCTTTCATCTTGATGGTACGGTACTCCGTGGGCGCCATTGTGATGCATAAAAAGGGGGTACCGTATTTGACCCCAAAGGCAATCAGATCTTCCATGAGGGCATAATAAAAATATTGACAAACCTTCTCAAAATCACGCCCTGTGATATTTTCGTCTACCTGCAAAGAAATCAATCCCGTCCATACATCTTTGAGCCTCGGATAAAAAGTTCCTAAATACTCCTGGATACGAGGATGAAGTATCTCTTTCTCTTGTTTAAGGAGCAAAGCACCACCATGAATATCCATGATGCTTTCTTTGGTAAGCAGAAAAGTTGCAGTGCTCCAATCTTCAAAGATTTCATAGAGTTTTGGATTGTCCGCAATTCTTTCCAAAAAAGGTAGAATACGATAATTGTATAAACGATGTTCTTCTGGCTCAATATAATGAAACATGATGTTTCTCCTTTCGTTACGCGCTTTATTAACCGAACTCCCAAAAGGCTTGTGAACAGGTTTACTTGAGCAAAAAAGTAGACAGAAAAATCAAAAGTAGTTTAAATTCTCGCTTGAGAAGCCTTTCGGGGTTCT
>JACDGE010000135.1 GCA_013815465.1 Alphaproteobacteria bacterium
CTTGTAATCATACAGGGATAATAACATAAAATTACTTCAACTTAAAAACATTTTAATCAAATATTAACTTTTTTTGATCCACAAAAACGGGGGGGGTGAGTAGTTACGGATCAAAAGCTTCAAGGCTTTCTTTTTCTTCTAAGGGGATATCTGCAATTTTTAATGCCTTTTTTGGGCTAGAAATAACTGTCTTCTCTTCTTTATAATTTTTTTCTTCCACAGGAAAGGGGGAAATTTCTTTATCTTTAGAAGAAATTTTTATCTCACTTTTTACCTCAATTAAGGGAGTGGAAGAATTAACAACTTGATTTTCTAGTGATTTCTGAACCTTTTTCTGTGCTCGCTTGTCTTTCATTTTGAGACGTTTTTTCTCTTTTGCCTCACGCACAGCTTGTTCTTTAGCTTCAATTTGCGCTCGTTCTTTTACTTCAAGCAAAGATTGCTCTTGTTGTAATTCCTCATCAGATTTTCCCCATGGAAGTATAAGAGCATGGGCATGACGTAAAGCCCACAGTTCATCAATCCCCATTAAAAGGATTTTGCTATTGATGTAGCGTTCTGGACTATCTTTAACCCCGGCTAGTTGAGGAAAAAGTGCATTAAAGCTCTTCTTAAAAACACTTGAAATACGCTGGCTATTTTCTGCTGTAGGGTGGAGAACTTCTTTAGCTTGCCCTAATGTTCCATTGATGCTCATGATCTCCCCCGTTAATCCGGACAACTTTTGCAACCACCCTTCGGAATAGGTTTGATGGACCTTACGAAGAGCGCTCATAAACTCAAGAGGAAGCGTTTCTTTGGGCGCATTAAATCCTAAGGTGTCCTTGAGGAAATTGTCACAGAGTTTCTGTTTATAATTGGGAGATCGAGAATACCTTTCTATACGATCTGCGTACATGGAAGCCATTTCTTGATGATAGGTGCCCATGGCCCGTAAATGATCCTTCAAGGCGTCAAAGGCTTCTGCACGGGAGGCGGTTTGGACGGGACGAGCTGAATAATGGGAAAAGTCTTCCACCTCATTCAGAGCCTGAATAAGGCCTGCTGATGTTATGGCGAAAGAGGGTAAGCATCCAAAAACCTGGGTCAACACCAAAACTGTGGAAAAAAGTTTTCTAAAGGAAATATTAAACATATATTTTTACTCTAAGAAAAAAAAGTTAATAATAAGTAACACATAACAACTCATTAGGCATATGTCAATGGCTTGCATTCTAATGACTTAACTTACGCCTTTGAGGCTATGTTACAGACATTAACCATTTCTTGGCCTTTCTAAAGCTATTCCTGTATAAGTCTATAATTTATATTACATAGTAACTGTTCTATTTAACAAATTTTAAATTATTTAAGGTCTATAATTATAATATATATGTTATGTTCTTTATTTCGTTGTTATGTAGGTGGTGTTATGGGTATTCGAAGGAAAGTCTTTTATCCGGTTGCTTTTGCAGCCTCATTGTTTGCTTCATCCGCTATGGCTAAGGTTAACCCCACGGTAATTAACGCCGGGGAGCCAGGGTTTAGTGTCACCGACTATTTCCTTAAAGGTCAGGAATTCTTCTCTCCTACTCTAGGAGTGACTGCTCTTGAAATAGGACTCATTGAAAATATTCGTTTTACAGGCCCCTTTGAGGCGGCTTTTAACAAGAACGGAGAGAGGGATTATCTTGCGGATAAATCAACGGACCCTCTCTGGAATGCGGTCAAGCTTCTTTTTCCTTCGAATAACGGCCAGCTAGGAACAACAACGAGTGCCACAACAAATTTTGCCCAGTATGTGACAAACCCAAAAACTGTGGCTCTTCTCCTCAATTATGCAAAGAAAGTCGAAGATGTAAAAGGAAAATCGAGTCTTCCTGGAAAAGTAACCCAAGAATTTGCAGCTGAGGTTCTAAAGACTTTGAACGGAATGGGTGGGGGCAAATCAACCTTAGATAACTTTAAAAAAGCAACCCTCAATCCGCTCTTAAATGCGATCCGAGAATCCATAGAAGCTGAGAAAAAAGGGACATCCCTTTACCCCAGGCATACCACTGAGCAACTTATCGAAGCCTTTTTTTCTTATCAATTCAATGTGCAAACGGAGATGTGGAAGTTGATAGAAGATCTGGATGGTTCAATTGTGGATAAAAGTAAGCCATTGCCTACAGGAGAGAAGTATTTAGAGGAAAAAGATCTCCCTATAATTGCAACAAAGAAAGAATTTAATCTTGATGATATCTTTGACCTTGCCAATGCGAGTATATTTACATCTCTGACACCTTATAAGGCCGGCGTGAACCTCCTCAACAATGGCACAACCGAGTTTTACGATAGAACAAACAATGCCTATATTAAAGGAAAACTGTTCCAAGATTGTGTTGAAACGGGGATTCGTCATATGAATAATCTTCTGAGCTTCGATCCTATTACCCGAGAATTTAATTTAAAGCCTATTAAAAAGTTTGTTGGAGATAAGGAAAAAACAACTGGCATTGCAAATCCCTTTTTTCGCAATTTTGAAAAGTTCTATGAAAAGCAAACGCTCCTTTTGGCCAATGCCGGGGATATTGGAACGCGCTCCTCACACTACCCGTCACTTTTTTAAAAGATGACATTTTTAGCCCTTTC
The DNA here is from genome assembly GCA_013815465.1 of Alphaproteobacteria bacterium. Lineage (GTDB taxonomy): Bacteria > Pseudomonadota > Alphaproteobacteria > UBA9655 > UBA9655 > UBA9655. Next base: position 2,614 of record JACDGE010000135.1, read on the forward strand.
CAAGAGTTTGAGGATGGTTTCTATGGTGTCATTTATGGAGCGAGCCGCGCATCTTTGAAAGTTAATCAGCCCTTGTTTG
>JACDGE010000136.1 GCA_013815465.1 Alphaproteobacteria bacterium
TTTGAGTCGTGGTTAATGAGGGTCAGAATGCCTGACCGGATTGAATCAGAATAGACGACCGCTTTGAATCAGAATAGGCGCCCGGATTGGAGCGGAATAGACGACCGGATTCATCGGAATACGCAATTAGCCGATACCTTTCCATTTATCTTATGATGGCCATTGGGTTTAAGGGAGGAGCGGCCCTCACTGAAACCCCAGAAATAAATGGACAAGTTATTTCTATTCTTTTGGTTGGTCTTGAAATTGGATTTCTTCAGCCGTTTATTGGCTTTACCTTATTAAAAATGACGACAAGGTTAGATCGAGCAACGGCTGCGGCCGTTTCTACCCACTATGGATCCATAAGTGTTGTGACATTTATTACGGCTGTCAGCTTTTTACAAGAGAGTCATATTCTTTATGGGGGTTACATTGTTGCCGTCCTTGCTCTTATGGAAGCTCCAGCAATTTTTTCAGGCCTGATTATGGCAAATCATCGTTTATCTAAGGGGGGAGAGCGAAAAAGAAGTAATCTGAGAGAAATCTTTACAAACGGGGCTATTTTGCTCTTGATGGGTTCATTCCTTATCGGCATCTTAACGGGAAAGGAAGGTTTAGAAAAATTAACAGGATTTCTCACCGATCCTTTTCAAGGCATTTTGTCCCTTTTCCTTCTCGATATGGGGTTGTTAGTATCAAGACAAGCCCATCAACTCAAAGAGTTTAGCTTCAGCCTCTTTGGTTTTGGAATTTATATGCCAATAATTGGAGGGTTATTGGGAGCAGGGCTAGCGAATCTCTTAGGATTAGATGTTGGAACAGGGACTCTTCTGATCGTTCTTTGCGCAAGTGCCTCTTATATCGCCGTTCCTGCTGCAATGAGAACCGCTCTTCCAGAAGCGAAGGCTGCGATCTACATTCCTCTTGCTTTAGGCATAACATTTCCTTTTAATATTCTCATTGGCATTCCTTTTTATTTTTTAATTGCAAAATATATATTGTAAATGATTTATAAGAATAATTACTGTGTTCTAAACACAATGCACTCTAAAGCAGAAGCCATTGCTGAACCGTTCTTAAAGAATTTGGGAATTAAGGTCGTTGAGCAAAAGGGGGATACAGATCACCTAGGAACCTTTTCAGGAGAAGTGGAAAGACCAGGAACTTTATGGGAAGTTTTAAAAAGGAAGTGCGAAATCGGGCTCGACCTCAGCGGTCTTACTCTCGGTATCGCCAGTGAGGGAAGCTTCGGACCCCATCCCCTGATTCCATTTTTGCCCTGTGATTTTGAAGCTCTGATATTCATGGATAGAGAAAAAGATTTTTTTCTTTATGAAACGCTTATCAGTGAAAAGACAAATTACAAATTTGAGGATATGGAAGACGAGATAGAGTTTTTTAATTTTGCAAAAGTCATAAAATTTCCTTCCCATGGGGTCATTATTCGACCTTTGGAATGGGACGATGAATCTATTATTTTCAAGGGCATAAGGACATTCAAAGAATTTCGCGATAGCTTTAAAATTTGTCAAACATCATCAGCCAGAAAAACCGTAAGGGTTGAAACAGATATGAGGGCCCATATGAATCCAACACGGATGATGGTTATTAGGGAACTCGCTGAAAAACTATCTGCACGCATAACATCACAATGCCCGAAATGTAGAATGCCAGGATGGGGGAAAGTTCGTATTATCAAAGGCCTTGAGTGCATTCAATGTGGAACGCCAACGGAAAAAATTAAAGAAGAAATTTTTGGGTGCGTAAAATGTTCTTTTGAGCAATCCCTTCAAAAGGGAGAGTGGGTAGGTCCTGAAAATTGTCATTATTGTAATCCCTAATCAGCTCTCGAAATTCATGGTGGGGTAGTCCGTGTATCCTTTTGCACCGGGTGTATAGAAGGTTGCCATATCATGGTTATTGAGAGGCGCATTCTGAATTAAACGCTCAACTAAATCCGGATTGGCAAGGAAAAGCACACCAAAGGCAATGGCATCAGCTTCACCGGCAGCCAAGGCATCATCTGCCAATTTCTTCGTGTACCCTCCGTTGGTGATAAGAGTGCCTCCATAAATTTTACGAACATGAGGGGTGACTCGCTCTGTGTTGGGGATTGAGGAGCATTTTTTCTCTCAGAAGCAAGGCTTTGCTACAACTCTTTGTGATCTAAAAAAACATAAAGTATTTGATATCGTTAAAGGCAGGAACGAAAGAGAACTGGCCGATTATTTAAATCAACTAAAGGGAAAGGAGGAAGTCAAAATCGTCTGTATGGATTTAAGCAGCACCTATCGTTCCATTGTAAAAAAGTATTTTCCTAATGCAATGATCGTAGCTGATCGCTTTCATGTTGTTAGGCTTATGCAGCATCAATGCATGAAAACATTCCGGGAGCTTTCAGAGAATATTAAATATAATCGTGGGGTTTTGGCAGCCTTAAGAACAAAACCAGAGAGGCTAACCGAGGGAAGGAAAGCCCTTAGAGATTCTTTCCTTAAGGAAAATCCAGTTATAGAAAACTTATATCTGTTCCAACAGCGTATGTATGATTTGTTATTGAAAAAAATGATGAACAAAAAACAATCTGATTACCAACGATTCTCAGTTAAAACAAGAAGTCTTTTTGGCATAGGAGGGGTCCTAAGAGAGACATAAGCCAGCCTTGGAAT
>JACDGE010000137.1 GCA_013815465.1 Alphaproteobacteria bacterium
TTGCTTCACAAGTTACCCACATCCCCACAGGTCCAACAACAACCAGGATTAATTTGTTAGAAAAAGAAAGGAAAAAGATCTCACTTAACTTGATCTAATTTTGGTCTAGACAGAGGGGTGCAGTTTAGTTGATGTCCTTGAGGAAGGATAAGTTCCATCTTTTTGTTCGCAATGAGAGGCCTCATTAAGTCAGCAGAACTGAAAGGGATGGATATAAAATGATCTTCTAAACGAATGTCGGATACATGCCTTGTAAAATCTGAACGTAAGGGTTCCGTAAAATTAAGCTTTTTTAGCCACTTATAAAAAACACTGACTGTTAGTCCTTCTCTTTTACAATAAGTAAACTTACTTAAACCGCTTTCTTTACAATCCTCCAAAATTTTTGTCCATCTTTCAATGGCCTTTTCTTGGATTGTCCTCCTTATTTTGTAAGGGTTAAAGTGCCTATCCCATCGGTTAAATGAGGAAAGATCAAGCCCATTTAACTTGCAGTATGCATGGGCTGTTAATCCACTGACCTCCCAGTCTTTAACGCGTTCTTTCCATCTGTTATATACTTGTATACGAGCAGCCTCAGTTCTTTCCTTTTCCCATCTATATAAGCCTCTCAAGGGTATCCCTTTTCCCTCACAATACCTACTTATACTTAAACCACTCGCTTGTAAGTCTTTGGAAACTTCTTCCCAGTTATAGATAATTTTTTCGGGCTCTAGAGGAATAGGAAAATTAAGTCTTTTGCTCCATTGAACAAGACGCCAATGGTCTAGTTTTTTCTCCCGACAGTATATTTTTGGGCTCAAATTGCTTTCTTTCCAATCTTCCAAAATTTTTGTCCATCTTTCAACAGCCTCCTCATGACTTGGTTTCCTAATGTTATGGGGATTAAAGTGTTTGTCCCAGTTGTATAGTGCAGAGGGAGTAAGATTATGGAACTTACAATAGGCGTACTTGTTTAACCCACTTTTTTCCCGATCTGTAACGATTGCTCTCCATTTGTTGGAAAATGTCTTTAGGCTTGTATAAGCAGGGTGTTTTACTTTCTTTCTTCGTTCATAAAGACCAAATGGTGATATGCCTTTCTCCTCGCAGTATCTTTTGACGCTCAAACCCGTTTTCTCCCAGTCTTCGATAATTTCATCCCAATTGGTAATGATTCTTTGGGGTTTTTTTGCAAAAGGAAAATTAATTTTTTGTCGCCATCTCACGAACTCGGGACCCGATATTTTATTCTCTTTGCAAAACCTTCTTGCACTCAAGCCACTCGCTGCCCAGTCCTCACAGATTTTCCACCATTTTTTGCGAGCCGCTAATGTTCTAGGATGGAAAAAGCAAAATTCATCTTTTATTGTCGTCATTAGCTTGCACTATCTATTTCTGCTGCTCCTTCTCCAATCAGAAGCGGTGTGAGCCAGGTGCGCAATTCATTCCAATCAAATGATCCTTCTAAGCACAATCGATGGCCTTGAGCAAAAGTAATCTCTATTTTTTGATTTGAAGGGAAAAGGTCGCAAGCGAAAAAGGGAGAAGGTGGATTTAAAGTTTCTGGTGAAGGTGTTAGGGAGTGGGATTCGGTTTGCTCTATGGAAAAAGAGGAGGGGTGGATGTCTGTTTCTTGGCTATGTTCTATCATGTCTAGGCCTTTTCTAATTATTTTTTTAGCTCAGGCCTTATTGTCTCCTAGGCTTCGTTGGCTGAAAAGATGCAGTTCACCGGACGGTTACATTCAAAGGTGGCTCTTACGCTCGTAATAGCTTCTTTATTCTTTAGGCTATGGCCTTGATTTTTATAGGCAATCATTTTCACAGGCACGTCTCTGGCTTTAAGTGCATTGTAAAGTTCAGAGCTCTGATCAATATTCACAGTTCCATCTAGTAGTCCATGTTGGATAAAAGTAGGTGTCTTGATATTTTCTACGTACATAAGGGGAGAATTCTCTAACGATGTTTTATAATCCTCCCAAAAGCCTCCTCCAAAATAACCACTTGCATTTAAACTTCCGGAAGATATTAAATCTGTAATCCCTGAAAAAATGAGGGCGGCCTTAAAATTATCGGTTTGCGTAATGGTCCATGCCGTTAGGTACCCTCCATAACTATGTCCGCCTATGGCAAGCTTTTGAGGATCAGCAACTCCTTGCTTTATCAACAGGTCTACTCCGGTCATGATATCTTTGTAAGGCCCAGAGCTCCAATCTTTATAAATAGCCTCTCTAAAGGCTACACCATAACCATCACTCCCTCGGATGTTAGGCATTAAAACAGCAAAACCATGGATAGCAAAAAGGGTCGGAGAGTTAGAAACGTGGTGTGCAAAGCCAGGGTACCGTGCTTGCCATACGAGAGCTGGTCCTCCGTGGGCAAGCACGATGAGAGGGACAGGCACGCCTTTCTTATATCCAACAGGGGTGGTCAGGATCCCTTCAATTGTTTTCCCATCAAAGGAAGACCAGGTGATAACTTCGCTCTTGCTCTTTGGAAGCTCTGGTAAATCTTTATGAAATTCACTGATTTTTATAGGTTTAACACACTACCCGTCACTTATTGATAGTCAGTTGAAAAGTAAGAATAAATAGTTTAAAGTTTTGGAATCATTCCTCATCAAAGAAAGGATTTCAAAATGAAAAAACTACATCTCCTTACTCATAAAG
>JACDGE010000138.1 GCA_013815465.1 Alphaproteobacteria bacterium
TGTCCGAAACTCACATGACTTACACTTTAACACACTCACATCCCTTACACTTTTTGACAAAGACTTGTTTTTTGTATATTTAATTTAAATTCTACTTAAACTTTAATTTCAACGATGTTCAAGAGTGTGAAGGTCACGGCTACTCTCTTTTGGCAGCTACAATGGACTTATCCATTAATTTCACCGTGTCCTTTCATGTGAAAGGCCACGGCTACTCTCTTTTGGCTCATATAATTTACCATTTTTTATCTATTACAACAATTCTTAGATTTTCCTTGATCTTCTTTTTTTATGAGCGGGCACTTTGAAAATTATATTGGGGTCTATTATTCCCAGAATAATAGGTCCATACCTTACCTCTAGATCCTCTCCCGCAGTTTCAGTAATCCCAACATACTCACCAATTAACGTTTCGGAAATAAACAAGTTTTTGCCATTCCATGAAATACACCCGCTTAACATTACTTTTCTTTTTAGTTGCGTTTCCAAATATTCCGGCGCTCTTAAGTGTCCATCCCAACTTCTTGGAGATGATCTATATAGGTCAGCTGGTACTTTCTGTTCCAGAGCTTCATGGGGACGTGTAAAATTAAAATATTCGCGAAATTCTTGAAACCTTATCATTTGTAATTCTAAATTATTTGCGGGGGGTGATGCTGTTTCATTTTTTAACGTTAAATGCATCCTTTCATGCCTGCCATTTTGCTGTGGTTTACCAGGCTGAATATATTCGGGTATCACTCCTGCCTCGATTAAATTTATAGATATTTTTGAAAGCCTACCAGGTGCGCAAGTTGCGAACGGAGGCCCATTATCACTCCTAGGTATAATGGAAGTCCATATTCACGAAATGCAGCATCTAATATACCCCACACTTGCTCTGTTCTATTTAATTCAAGTTTTACGCACCGAAGTAGAAAACGACTGCACGCATCCGTTAGAGTAAACGGGTCACATTTTTCTCCTAAAGCGGTCATAAAATACCCCTTAAAGTCCATACACCAAACATCATTGGGTTCCAGACAATGAGCTAAAGGTGTTGAAGGAGGAACTCTTCTACGATATTTTCGAGCTACCGTGAGGCCATGTTTATCAAAAATATCACCTATTGTAGTTGTGGATGGCCATATTATTTTAGGATAATTTCTTTCAAGAAATGCTCGAACCTTTTTAGGCCCCCATGTTGGGTATTGGAGCCTGAGTGCAACTATTTGATTTTCAATATGAGGGTTTGTAGCTGCTGATTGAATTAAAGGCGCACGACTCTTATCTTTTAAACCTTCTTGCCCCTCTATTTCGAAGCGCTTCAACCACTTATACCCAGTCACGACTAATCTGATATTTGCGACATATGTTAGCCAAGCTTAAATTTCCTGATAGACAGTCTTCAATAAATAATTTTCTTTGTTCTTCCACTTTAATTTCCCCCCAAGCCACATAACCTCCTAAATATAAAGGATATATTATATCATAAAGTGTAAGGGATGTGAGTGTGTTAAAGTGTAAGTGATGTGACTTGGTTGGACCTCGCCCTGCTTTACGCATATCAACGAGGTCAAAATCACAAAAAAATCCAAGAATCATGAGTCCAAGGGCAACTGCATGCTTGAGTACTTAATTAAAATTTTTTGAGCATTGGAAGTGCGGCTCTACAAAATTTTTTGCTAAGTCTTTGTTTTAAAAATTTATTTTATTTTTCCGTAAATTCATTTTTTCCATATTTGCTTTATCTTTTTAAAAAGTTGAATGATTATAAAAATTTCAGTTGCATAAAATCGGAAAAGATAATATAAAACTTTGATTTTGCAAAAAAACCGCCAAAGACTCAGCAACACCGACTCAACAGAATAATTACACAGCACCTCATCAAGGAACATACATGTCACCAATGAACTCAATTCGCAAACTCTTATCTTTGCGTATACCCATCTTCTTACTTCTATTCTTATCTTCATTTAACCTTTTAACAGCCCGCTCCTTACGCACTCCCACTTCTTCTACTTCTTCTACTGCTTCCAACTCTTCTGACTCTGCTGAGGTTTGTGACAAAGAAGAGCCAACACCCAAGTATTATTATAAAAACCTTGCTCCCTCTCAACCTGAAAGCATTTTAGAAACTCCAATACCCATGGCCAATCTTGAAGGAGAGCCTTCCGCCTTTATCAATGGCCACGTCAACGTAATTACAGGCGATTTTAATGATTTTCAAGTAGATCTTATCGTGCCAGGAATTGAAAAACTTACCGTTGAACGCAGCTTTAGTGGTTCCACCGAAAGGGAAGGGTCGCTAGCAGCAGGGTGGAATCTTAATTTATACGGCACACTGCGAAGCAGACGCATTAAAGAACGTGGTATAAAACGATTCCAAGTATTTGTAAGCGAAGGTCATGGCGCTACAAGTATGTATGAAAAAAAGCTCCTCAAAAAAGACAAAGAAACAGAAAACACTCCTATTTCATTGCACCGCAGTGTTTATAGGCGAGGGGTTACTAACACTTCTGCAGGGTATATAAGTGGACAAACCAACATTAGGAACAATAAACTTTACAAATCAAAAGAAAGCTATCGTC
>JACDGE010000139.1 GCA_013815465.1 Alphaproteobacteria bacterium
ATTTTCATATAAATTCTTTGAAGAAATGTCATCCAAACTGGCCGTTGTGAGATGGTCGTACCAAGTTAAATTATTCCAATGGCCCCATCTCCAGAAAATACCGACGGGCGCTGTGTCTTCCTTCCAGTCGTTCATAATCCATTTTAAAAGCCACGCTGTTGAATTTATTTTCTTCTCTATCATACTACGTATCGTCATCAGTATCAAAAATTTGTCCTTGTAGTGATCTTTATCGAAGAAAACCGCTGGGTCAGTCGTTATCACCAAATTATTAACCACATCTCCGCATTCAGATAAATCTAATGGGCCCTTAAAAAGGGTCGTTGATATCTTGAACGATTTCATTCCGTCATCTTTTTTTGGGTTAGGCTTGAAAACCAATGTTGCATTTAAAAGTTGTTGATAAATGGCTTCATTTTTGGGTGTTATGCCATGCCATATCTTCCAGCTTGGCTGGCCCAATTTCATCTCATCTTTGATAATACCATTCCATTCTGTACCAACAAGTTCCAAGTTACCTAAAGTTTTATTCAAGGTAACAGGATTTTTCTCCTCTAAACATTGCTCATATGCAGCCTGTGTTACAATAAGCTTTCTGGTATCTGAATTTATCTCATTGAACTCCGTACCCATATCCATAGCATGACTTGAGAGAGGCGCAGCCAAAGTTACTCCCATAAGAAAAAATGAAGACATAAGTTTTAACTTGTTAACCATAATAAAAATCCTAATATAATATTTAACATGAAGCAGTTTAATTGCCACTCTATAAATGTAGATATATTGTTCCTCTGTTGTTTACACAAGTCCTACTTTCAGAATTGCGCAAGCACTATTCCGCCAGTTCTGACATCTGGAGTCTTCGCAGGAACTGGGCTTGCATCAAGGATGATCTGATCCTTCAGCTTAATTTTTGAGCTGCGCTAGTAAATCAAGCCTATATCCTCACCTCTGCTGCCCGGTTTATGAGGTTTTGCAGAACATCCTCAAGGGTCCTAATCTTGTTCTCCCTCACGTCCAGGTACCTAAGGTTTGTGAGGTATTGAAGAGCACTCACATAGGTCCCAATATCGTTCCAGCCCATGTCCAGGTGGGTAAGGTTTGTGAGGTATTGAAGAGCAATTACATGTGTCCCAATATTATTATGTGTCACGTTCAGGTGTCTAAGGTTTATGAGGTATTGAAGAGCACTCATATAGGTCCCAATATCGTTCCAGCCCATGTCCATGTGGGTAAGGTTTGTGAGGTATTGAAGAGCAATTACATGTTCCCCAATCTTGTTACTCCTCACGTCCAGGTGTGTAAGGTTTGTGAGGTATTGAAGAGCAATTACATGTGTCCCAATACCATTATGTGTCACGTTCAGATATGTAAGGTTTGTGAGGTATTGAAGAGCACTTCCATGTGTCCCAATATTATTATGTGTCACGTTCAGGTGTCTAAGGTTTATGAGGTATTGAAGAGCACTCACATAGGTCCCAATATCGTTCCAGCTCATGTCCAGGTGTGTAAGATTTGTGAGGTTTTTAAGAGCGCTCACATGTGCTCCAATACCGTTCCGATTTACTCTCAGATTTGTAAGGTTTGTAAGGTTTTGAAGAGTGCTCACATGTACCCCAATACAGTTGTCCATTACGTCCAGGTACCTAAGGTTTGTGAGGTATTTAAGCGCGCTCACATGTTCGCCGAGAATACCTCTAGATCCGCCTTTCACAATCATGGATCTTAAAAATTTGCTCTCGCTCAGCGGTTTAAGAAAAGTGGGGTTTTTGTATATAGCATTGAATAGGTTGATGTTATTACTCAGATCAACAGATGATAAGAAGCTTATAAATTTTACATTAAGTTCTTTACTTGGACTTGGGTTATATATTTTGGAAAAAATGAGCTCTTGGATATCGGGGGAAGCTTGCTCCCGATAGGTGGTGATCTGGGTATAATCCCCATTCTCAGCATCTTTTTCACAAGAACGAAAAATGGATTGAGAAGCTAGGGAGTCTAATCTAGGTGCTTTAATTTGGGTTTCACTTTCTTCAGGAAGATCCATGGCAGATACAGATAAGGAAAAGAATAAAGATCCCAAAGATACAGATAAGTTAATAAACTTTTTCATAATAACAATCCTAATAAATAATAATAAAATGTATATAAGTTTTTTTTTGGAAATGTCAACTTTTTGTTAGAAACGACGTTAATAGAAAGCACCCAGAGACCTCCCTAACGCCGTAAAGTTAAAGGGTTTCTGGCCTTTGACCCTGCAGAATAGTGCTTGTGCAACTCTGAAAATAAGGCTTGCATAAAGATTAGAGAGAAACTATATCAATCTGTATATAGTGTAATTAAAATGCCTTATTTTTACGATTATATTAGGAGTATTGTTGTGATTAAAAAATTCAAACTTATGTCTTCATCTTTTCTTATGGCAGTAACTCTGGCTGCGCCTCTCTCAAGTCATGCTATGGATATGGGTACGGAGTTCAATGAGATAAATTCAGATACCAGAAAGCTTATTGTAACACAGGCTGCATATGAGCAATGTTTAGAGG